>JBBQHY010000025.1:0-14794 GCA_038324415.1 Pseudanabaenales cyanobacterium
CGCTTTTCGATACTTTGCTGGAAATACGAGATGATATATCAAGACTGTGACATTATGTTTTTTATGGACATACTCGCTCATTCTCAAATACTAATTCAAAGCCGCCCCAAGGGGCGGGGAATTTACCCAACGAGATTAAAGCTAAACAAAATAAAATCAAACGTATCATCCGCAAAGCAATTCATGTCTCTAGCATCACAGACTTCAAAGCTGACATTGGCATTTTTAAGTGGGCTTTGAGAAAACCGATTCTGACAGGCAGCAATCATCTCTGGGGATGAATCAATGCCAATATATTCGGCGGTCTGATCACAAAAATATTGAGTTGTTCGCCCTGCCCCCACACCAATATCCAGCATTTTTAGGTTAGATAGACTCGGAGAAAGGCGATCAAGAATCATCTGTTCTGCTGGCTGGAGCGCATTCAAGGATCTGTAATAGTTGACAATTTGGGCAGAAGCATAGGTCTTCTGATTTTGAGTTTTTGGCATTCCTAGAAACTAATTCTAATGGCTCTCAGAATTAGAAGATGGAGGAGTATCAATTCTACCTGGTACAGGCTTTTGGGCAGGTTGTAACCCAGCTAACATCCTAGATAATTGCAAGGCCTCTAGGGCTGGCTTGGTTTCTCGCACCTTATGCCATACTGATCGCGCCATCAGCATAGAGTGACGTTTCCGAATTGCTTGAATTTGCTCTAGGTAATCCTCTCGTTCGGATTGATAGTCGGCAGAGGAGACTAAAACCCCTGATTCAATTTTCTCTTGCTCAATAATGCGAGCTATTTGGGACACAAGTTCTTTATAAAGCCAAGTGTAGGCAGGATGAACAGTTAGTTGGCAATTGTTCATTAATTTGCTTGCCTCTAAAACTAGGGAAAAATAGCCGATCGCCGCTTTGCGTTGGGGTTCATATACATACCCTGTAATGTGTTGGTTTGAACTAAAAACATTTTGACTATGCTTGATCGCTTTATCAATTAGGCTTTGACGAAAATCATTAATGCTCAAATCATAGACCTGACGGATTTGGGGCGGCATAGCGGCGGTGTCAAGTTGATAGAGTAAAAAAGCATCGGCATTACTCACAGGTAATAGATTAGGTAGATCTGGTTGCTGATTTTGGGCAATTTCGTGGAGGGATGCAAAAGGAATTTCCCAGTCAGTAAGCTGTGCCAAGGGTTGAAAGCCATTTTGACGATACAGAGCGATCTCATCCTTAGAATTCACATCTACACTTAAAATCCAAGTGCGGGCTTCCCAACAAGATTCCAGACAGTGGCGAATTAACTGCGTACCAATATTTTGACGTTGAATTCCAGCCATGACGCTAACTTGATCGATTTGCCAAGTGGTACGGCTATGATTGACGGGAGACACACGAATGAATCCCAAAATTTGTCCCCCCACTTCGGCAACATAGGCTCGAAATATATTTCTGAGTGGGCTAGGCAACCAGCTAATAAACCTGACCAGCTTAAACCATTGATTGATTTCCCGCACATAATCTGGGGTTTCCAAGTCATTTTGCTGTCCTAAAAGATGAATCGCCTCTAAATCTCGATATTGTACAGGTCGGACTGTTACACTGGGAGGAGAAAAAAGCTGCATAGAGATCGCCTGAATGGTCACATCTAATATAGCAGTCTACAGATTTTCTTTAGTTTTTGTATGGCTAAATATGAATAATCCAGAGAGATTAGGTAGTTTTCCTCAGTTTTTTTGGGGCATGGTGGCAGTGGCGATCGCTCTTACGGTTGGGGCGATTGTGGGTGGTTCGGCAATCCGTTCTTTACGAGTAAGTGATTCTTTGACGGTTATTGGTTCTGCCAAGCGTCCCATTCAGGCGGACTATGTAGTGTGGCAAAGCTCGGTATCGACCCAACAGCCAACATTACAACAGGCATACCAAGACCTAAAACGCTACAGTGAACGGGTAATTACCTATTTGCAATCCCAGAAAATTAGCGGTGATGCTATTACCCTTAATGCGATCGCGATAGAGGTAATTCCTGAAAATATTAATGGTAATGCTACGGGCAAAACTTTGGCATATAAGCTCACCCAACGCTTTGAGGTCAAATCTAAAGATGTCAATGGCATTGCCAAAGTGGCACAATTTAGCACAGATTTAATTAATGAAGGTATTCCCTTTGTTTCCGATGCTCCCCAATATCTTTATACAGAACTAACTAAGCTACGGGTAGAAATGATTGCTGAAGCTGCTAAGGATGCCAAATCTCGGGCAGATGCGATCGCTTCAGTGACAGGTAGCAAAGTGGGCGTAGTGCGGCGGGCAGAAACCGATGCTTTCCAAATCACTCCCCGATTTTCTACAGAGGTAAGTGGAGGTGGAGTTTATAATACGACCACCATAGATAAAGATATTACCTCCGTAGTTTCGATTACCTTCGCCGTCGATTAATGATTTAAATACTGTTGAGATGGTTATGAACTGTACGGAAAATTTTACGAATTAATTCATTTGCTCTTTGATCATTAGTGGGTTGATCGTTACTGGGAAGTTTAGCGATCGCGCCTTCATTTCGAGTTAATCTCCAAGCTTATAAATAAAAAACAGCCACATGAGGTAGATCTGGTGGCTTAATTTAGAATTTATCTGGTGAATTTGTCTAGTGAATTTGTCTGGGCTTTAACTTCTTTCTCTACTGACGGGATGCCATTTTCTCAAAATCGGTTTGGGTTTCTTGTAATAACTGACTACGGCTATCATGACGATTTCCGCCTAAATGAGGGACAAGATTACGAGATTGCAAAGCCATATGTACTTGTAGGTGAGCAACATACTCACTTAACTCACTGCCAAGGGTCTCATTTTGGTTCAATAAGTTAGCTGAAATAGTATTAATCAAAGTATTTTACCTCACTACTAATTTTGGTGTTGTTAATTTAGCTTTCTAAAGCTCAGCCTGTAAGAAATAAAATAGAGCCTTAATGATTCAGTGCTTTTTCTCTAAACTTTATTGGAAGCGTAGTTTTACTACTTACATAAAGTTTTTAACACATCTATTTTAAGTTGGTTTTAGAGATTACCTAAGATTAACTATACAAAAATTTATCACACTAGAGAAAGGCACTCCACTAGTTGTAATCAAGCGTAATATCTCCAACGCTCCCACTATGCGATATGCTGAAAGCATTAAATAATGTTCAGTTAAATCAATGTTTAAATCCATTCTTGCTATCATCTTAGTGATGTTTAGCCTCTCTCTCAGTGGTTGTGTCACTCGGACAAACGGATTAGCCCCCTTTGTTGATAGCAGAGATGGATATAGCTTTCTTCATCCCAATGGCTGGCTGCAAAAAAATGTAAAAAATGGACCCGATGTTGTCTTTCACGATATTGTGGAGCCGTCAGAAAACGTATCTGTGGTAATTGGCAAGCTTAAAAGTGTGAAAACTCTAGAAGAAATTGGGACTCCACATGATATAGGTCTTCGCATTCAAGAAAAAGTCATTGGCTCGCCAAATGCCACCCTAGTTAGTGCTGAGGCTTATCAAAATCAAGATAAACCCTATTACCTGTTGGAGTACAAGATTAATAGCCCCACTAATAAAGCCAGTGAAGCTCGACATGATCTTGTAAGTGTTACTGCTAACGATGGCAGCTTTTACACACTAAGTATTTCCACTCTTGAAAGCCGATGGTTAAAGTTGAAGGATTTATTTTACCAAGTTGCCAACTCATTTACTGTTGCCAATTAACATAATTAATCTATAGGTGTAAATTAGTTGAATCTGCCATTAACCAGCTAAAGACAATTAAATATATAAATTTTGATATCCCCCATGTCTCAGATTCTTATAATCGATGATGATCCTACAACTCGATTAATATTATCAAGGGCACTTATAAGCGAGGGCTACAAAGTAGAAGTTGCAGTCAATGGGGAAGTGGGACTAGAAAAAGCTCAACAGCTTAAGCCTTCATTAATTATTTGTGACTGGATGATGCCTTTGATGGATGGCTTGGAGGTTTGTCGCAATATTAAAAGTCTCACCACTCTTTCTAATACTTATTTTATTCTCCTCACATCTAGGGATGGAGAAGAAGATATAGTTAAGGGCTTAGAGAATGGAGCAGATGATTTTTTACCTAAACCAATCAGAAAAGATGAAATCAAAGCCAGAGTTAGAGCAGGCTTAAGGTTACATCAAGCTAATAAAGATTTAGAATTTCAAAAATCTCGCTTAGAAGCAGAGCAGGCACAGGCTGCAGATTATGTGCGATCTCTCTTACCAAAAACCTTAGAAGGCATAGTAAGTATAGATTCCAACTTCAAGCCTTCGGCAAAATTAGGAGGAGACAGCTTTGATTTTTACTGGCTCGATCAAGATCAGTTAGTAATCTATTTATTGGATGTATCTGGACATGGTGTAGGTGCAGCTCTTCTATCAGTATCAGTTCTCAATCTACTTAGAACTAAAGGTTTACAGAGTATGAAAGTTAGTGAACCTGTAGATCTTGCTAAACCTTGTCAGGTACTAATGACCTTAAATGAATATTTTCAAATGTCTAGGTACAATGATCTCTACTTTACTATTTGGTATGGTGTGTACAATAAAAATACTCAAAAACTAACTTATTCCAGTGCAGGGCATCCTCCCGCCGTTTTAATTTCAAACCAAAAAACAAATCAATCCTTAAAAACTGCTGGTTTACCCATAGGTATTATTCCTAACGCAGTCTATCAAGATGCTTCTTGTTTAATAGAAGCCCAGAATGAGCTTTACATCTTTAGTGACGGTGTATACGAAATCACTCAAAAAGATCATAAAGTTAGAACCTTTGAAAATTTCTTAGATTTGCTTATGGGGTTGAGGGGTAGTAAAAGAGTAGAACAGATCGTAAATTACACTGTGGCGATTGCTAAATACGGAGATCAATTTGAAGATGATTTTTCCCTATTACACGTCACATTTAACTAGTTTTTAAGTATTTACTCCCTTCCCACCATAGAAATATACACAGTTTAAATGGGGTTAAGGGGTAAAGCCCCTTCGTGGGGGCGCAGCCTCCACACCCCCAAAAGACTAATCTTTGACTGGGAAGGGAGTATTAGGCGTTGGTTAGCTAATTATCAAGCTTAACTCCAGAGCGAAAGGCAAAATCTTGCGGACTCGAATAGATCTTAAATATAGTTCCCATACTAGTCAAGTCAAACAACATTTGGACTTGGTCGGTAGGTGAACAGAGAGCAAGCTCGCCTCCTGAATTACGGACTGTTTTAAGAGCTGCCACCAGACCCCCTAGCCCAGAACTATCCATAAAACTGATATCCTTAAGATCGATCAGCAAAATTTTGGGTTTGGATACAGCTATATCAATTACTTCACGGCGAAATTGGTTGACATTAGTGACATCTAAACGTCCCGATGGTTGCATTACCCTAATTTCAGGATTCATGCTTAAGCTCCAAATAAGTTTCTAATTTTTATGCAGAAATCCTGTAACAAACTGAGAATCTTATCGTTACTACAGGTACACAGAAATTGCAAAAGTTTTCTATATATTTATAGACTCTACTTTTACTGTTTCAGATAAGGGTCATTTTACCTCAAATAATCATTAATGCTATATTTCAAAAATAGATGGTGTCTACAAGAAATAAAATATAAGAGATGACACAGTTGAAATATGCTGTACCTGCCTTAATTAATATCTAAATGTAATAGTGGTAAAAAGACAATTGGCTCGTTATTGTTCTCTATACCTTTTTAATTTAGCCCCCAATCACGACTGAAATTAATCTGAAACTAAATCTATGACCACATTAGATTCCGCCACAATCCTTAAAGCATTGGCTTCAATCAAAGATCCAGAATCTCGCAAGAGTTTAGTTGAACTAAATATGATTCGGGATCTAACGATTAAACCATCTGGGATTGTGGGTTTTACCCTTGTACTCAATGGCAATACTGCTCTTACGGTTAAGCAAGCTCTGATCGATCAATGTAAAGCAATTGTTAAATCTTTTCCTGAGGTAAGTGATGTCTGGGTCAAGATTGATATGCCTACTCCGCTCTCTCCACCAACATCTACGAGTACCTTAACTCCAGTGACGGGAGTAAAACACATTTTAGCTATTTCCAGTGGTAAAGGTGGAGTTGGGAAAACGAGCGTAGCGGTAAATGTGGCAGTTGCGTTAGCAGAAATGGGGGCAAAGGTGGGAATTTTAGATGCTGATATTTATGGACCCAATGTACCTTTGATGCTGGGCATGGACTCAGCCAGAATGGAAGTAATTAAGGATGAAGCTGGAAAAGACATAGTTCAGCCTGCTTTTAATCACGGCGTAAAAATGATCTCTATGGCTTTTTTAGTTGAGAAAGATCAGCCTATTGTTTGGCGAGGTCCGATGCTAAATGGTGTAATTAGGCAGTTTTTATATCAGGCAAATTGGGGAGAGCTAGACTATCTGATTGTTGATATGCCTCCAGGTACTGGCGATGCCCAGTTAACTTTAGTTCAGTCTGTACCATTAGCTGGGGCAGTAATTGTGACCACACCTCAGACCGTATCGCTTTTAGATTCACGCAAAGGACTAAAAATGTTTGAGCAGATGGGAGTAAATGTTCTGGGAATTGTGGAAAATATGAGCTATTTTATCCCTCCCGATCGCCCTGAGGTTCAATACGATATTTTTGGCTCGGGTGGTGGCTCCAAAACTGCCTCAGAGTTAGGAGTTGCTTTATTGGGTTGTGTACCTCTAGAAATTGATTTAAGAAAAGGTGGCGATCGCGGAATTCCCATAGTCCTAGGTCACCCTGAATCTGCCTCAGCTCAAGCTTTAGTTGGTATTGCCAAAGCGATCGCTAATAAAGTATCCTCAGAGCCTAAATAATAGATTAGAGGCTAAATAATAGATTTTGTAATCCACAGTTCGGATCGAAGTTTCCAGATTTAATTTGGTAGCCATTGCGAAGAATTAGGTCAAAAAATATTTGTGGACTACTACCATTAGCTTCTAGCCAATATTTGTTAAATTCACATAGGATTGAGCGAATTTTACCGCTTTCAATATATTTACCCGCACCGCTGATCACATTTGGTTCAAATCCTTCAACATCAATTTTCATTAAATCAATATGATCAATTTCGTTCATATCTAAATATTCATCTAACCTTTGAATTTTTACCTTTAGAGCATTACCACTATCATTTGGAATCATTGAAGAGTTATGGTTTCCGATAGTTTTAGGGACAAATAGATCAATATTGCCGCTAACATCACTTAATCCTGATTCCATAACTATTACTTGATTTAAGTTATTAATTTTGACTGTTTCATTCAAGCGATTCCATGCGTATGGGCTTGGCTCAAAGGCAATAACTCTACCTCTGATACCTACTAGGGAAGATGCCATCAAAGTAAAGTAACCAATATTAGCTCCCACATCAACAAAAGTCATTCCTGCTTTGAGATAATTTTTAACCCAAGATGATTCAAGTGGCTCAAAAGTTCTTAAATAAATACTTCGTTGAATATAGTCGGCTAAATCTAAATTAATTTGATAGCCAAATATGGTATCTCTTCTTTGCCCTTGTTTAGGACTGATAGTGTGTAAAAGTCTAGCTTTTCCTCGAAAATTTAAAGGCTCAAGTATTTTCCGAAAAAAGTCTATATTCATATTTTGGTTTCTAGACTGGATATTTAAGGAGGAGCAGGAAAATAAAGTGCAAAACAAACAACAAAAGCGCAGAACTTTAGACCTATTTTATTGATACTTTATTAAACTGTATGTCCCTTATAACCTATATCTTGCTTAAATATTCCCTAGGATCGAAGGATTGTATTTTGAGTAACTGCTCATAGAGTTCCCTTTCTCTACCCGAAGGGTTTTTAGGTACGACAATTTGGACTTCCACATATTGATCTCCAAAACTGCGAGAATCTTTAGGAAAGCCTTTACCAGCCAAGCGCAATTGCTGTCCAGATTTTACGCCTGAAGGTATGTTTAACTTTACTACCCCACTTAGGGTGGGAACTTCAACCTGCACTCCTAAAACTGACTCACTGGGTGATACTGGCAACTGACAACGAATATCGTAGCCATCTAAGCTGAAAAAAGCATGGGGCTGCAAATTAATTTTGAGAAATAAATCTCCCCCTGCAGGTCCTTGGCCTTTGAGTCGAATTTTTTGCCCTGTCATTACGCCTGCGGGCATATTCACTTCAAGAGATCGCCCATCTTCAAGTCTAATTCTTTCCCGTCCACCCACATAAGCTCGATCCAAAGGTAAGTTTAATAGTGCTTCGGTATCACGACGAGTTGTAGATCGAGCTGAAGGATTAGGACGATAGTTATAGTTAGGTTCTGGTTTACGACTCTCGTTTGTCCGAAACTTACCTAAAAGCTGATCAACAAATTCTTGAAAGTCGCTAAATTGGCTGAAATCGACATCACCATTACGATCAAAATCACTACTATCATCATACTTAGCTCTTCCACCTTGGAATCCTCCTTGTTTCCAGAACTGTCCAAACTGATCGTACTGCTGCCTTTTGACTGGATCGGACAAAACTTCGTATGCCTCGCCAATATCTTTAAATTTTTCCTCGGCTATCTTATCCCCGGGATTGAGGTCGGGGTGATACCTGCGTGCCATAGTACGGTAAGCCTTTTTAATTTCTTCGACAGTCGCAGTTTTAGGCAGATCTAGGATTTCGTAGTAGTTACGGAAGTTTTGCATAGTTATGAAATGACCGCGTAGGAATTAAACTCAAAATTGCATGATAATCCAAATGATAATTTGAGCTATTGCGGTAAACCGTAAAAATATAGCTACCCCAGCAATGTTGCAAGAGTAGCTTAAAGTATTTGTGATTAACTTACCAAGAAGTTAAAGTCTAGTAGCGGTTTCTACCACCACCCCGACTGCCTCCACCGCCACCACTACCACGTTCTTCACGAGGCTTGGCTTTGTTAACTTTGAGGTCACGTCCCATCCATTCTGCTCCATCAAGAGCTTCAATTGCTGCTGTTTCTTGGGAATCTTCTTCCATATCCACAAAAGCAAATCCACGCATGCGACCAGTTTCGCGATCGGTGGGGAGCTGTACTCGCGAGACCTTGCCGTAGTCATTAAAAACTTCCATTAAGTCTTCTTGGCTGGCTTGGTATGACAAGTTACCTACATAAATAGTCACTGTAAAATCTCTCCAAAACTGAAAATTCGTTGTTATAACGCCAGACTTCGGAAAGAGCTTGATCAATCATTAAATTGTGCAAATCTTGAACCCGAACTTCGACTGGAAAATATTGTACCGTTTTTAGCTCAAAAATTGGTAAATACATATACAAAGATTGCTTAAATATTAGATTAATTTGCTGATTTAGAAAAAGAAAATGTGGAGAAAGAGTAATTATGTGACGGAAATCACCTAACTCTAGGTCTAAATCTGGAAAGATTTAATTGTTCCAAGATTAAAACTATTGTAGTTAACCAATGCAATAGACCTAAAATATTATCTAAACTGCAAATATTGCTTTTACAATAAAGCGACACAATGTAGCAGCCAGCAACAACCCTAGCTACCAAAACATATTTATGCCTATTAAAGATTTCTCAGTCCACTTTTGGGGTGTAAGAGGCAGCATAGCAACTCCAGGACTTGGAACTGTACGTTATGGCGGTAATACACCTTGCGTGGAAATACGATGCCATGGCAAGCGGATCATTATGGATGGAGGCACGGGCATTAGATCATTAGGACAACATCTCCTAAGTGAAATGCCAGTGCAAGGTCATATTTTCTTTACCCATACCCATTGGGATCATATTCAAGGATTTCCTTTCTTTCTGCCAGCTTTTATTAAGGGCAATACCTTCGATATTTATGGCAGAATTTCCCCCAATGGTTCAACTTTGCAAGAAAGGTTGGAGGATCAAATGCACCATCCTAATTTTCCTGTGCCTTTAACGGTTATGGGTTCAACTATGAGATTTCACAATATCGAAATCGCAGAAAAAATTGACCTTGGGGATGGAGTTATAGTCGAAACTGGAATGCTCAATCACCCAGGAGAGGCAACGGGATATAGGGTATGCTGGCGTGAATGGGCTGTTGTTTATGCTACGGATACTGAACATTTTGCTGATGGAGTTGATCAAAACTTGGTTGAGCTAGCTAGAAATGCAGATATATTGATTCTAGATGCAACCTATAGTGACGAGCAGTATTGGTCTAAAACTTCTCCTAAAATAGGCTGGGGCCATTCAACTTGGCAAGAAGCAATTAAGGTAGCAGAGGTAGCAAAAGTTAAAACACTGGTTATTTATCACCACGATCCGTTACATGATGATGACTATTTAGATGAAGTAGGGAGAAAGGCTAAGGACAAGTTCCCAGGGGCAATTATTGCAAGGGAAGGTATGATTTTATCTATAACATAATTGCTAAAAAGTCTAATTTGAATTTTGACTTAACCAATTAATTGTCACTTTTAACCAAGTTTCTAAATCTTGGGTATTTATAAGTAGAGGAGATGTAGCGATCGCTCCTAGGGCATGATTTATTTCCTTGGGGCTATATCCTAGTGCTAAAAGCGTCATTTCTAGGTCTTCTTGGACAGCAACGACGAAGGTACTAGCAGTGCCAACTTGAGATAGTCGCCAATCTGAGAGTTTGGATTTTAATTCTAGGGCTATTCTTTCTGCAGTTTTAGTACCTACCCCGGGAGTAAGGCTAAGAATCCTAGTATTACTAGTTACGATCGCTTTTACTAAGTCTTCTATGCCTAGGGTATTAATGAGGGCGATTGCCATTTGGGTGCCTATTCCTGATACGGAGATCAATTCTCGAAATAAGTCCCGCTCACTAATTGAGAGGAAGCCAAATAAACCTAGGCGATCTTCTCGCACTAAAAGATAGGTAAATAGCTTTAGGGTTTCATCGATCGCAGGTAATTTGCCAAGGCTAGCAGCAGTAACTTGCACTTCATAACCAATACCTTGAATATCTAGAGTAATTGTTGGTATGGACTTTTTGAGATCACCTGCTTTAATCTCTACAAGCGTTCCTCGTAAGTATCCAATCATTGAAGTTATTTAATCATCGAGGTCATCTAGGCTTAAGCGGGGCAAACTGAGGTAATTTAATACCTGAAAAAGACTTGCGTTTCTCTTCAGGAATATCCCTAACGACCTGAGAGGAGATCATTTCACTGTTTAGAGATTTTAGGTGAGACTTTGCTATCGGGGTCTGATGGCTAATGTTTTGTGAATCTTGACCACTTAAGCCCTGAATAAATTGAGGAGAATCAATTTGGGGCGGAGCTAAGTTTATAGAATGATGACTTTTATGAGTGGAAGATAAAGCTAGAACCTCTTCAAAATTTGGACTGGAATTAGGGTTAGTGTTTGTGAGAGTGCGGGCTTGACTATGTACTTGCTTTGCTTCTTGGTCAGAAAGATGAGAAGTATCTAAACAGCGATGGAGAGCAGCCTTGTATTGGGAGGCATTATGTTTCTCTGACTTTATCCTTCTCCGCAATTCTTCATGTTCAAAATTAACGGTTTCAAGCTCATGAGACTTCAGTTTTAGTTCTTGCTCTAATTGCTCAATCCGCTCGTCTTTGGTTTGAGCAGATATTTGGTAATGCTTGATTAACTCTTGGGTAGAGTGTAGTCTATTACCAATTTCAGTTAAAAAGACATGAGCTTGATTACACTGAGATTGACAGTTGTGTAACTCGTTTTTGAGTGTTTCCAATAGCTGATCACTTTGTTTGGGATCAAATTGACTCATGACTACTCTATTTAAATAACGTTAGAATGAGATTATGCTTACTCTCCATACTATCGTAAAATTTAGTTCTATTCATATCAACTTATACAAAACTAAGCTCAAAAATCAAATTACTTAGTAAAACATTAGTTAACATATTAGTTAATACAAGATTTAATGCAAGCGCCAATTCTTTCTGGTTCTATCCTTCGCGATCGCTACACTGTCAAACATATACTGGGGCAGGGAGGAATGGGACGTACCTATATGGCGGAGGATATGGAAAGATTCAATGAGCCTTGCGTGCTTAAGGAGTTTATTCCCTTAACTTCAACTCCAGACTCAGTCAAAAAGTCAAAGGAGTTATTCCAAAGGGAAGCCAGTATCCTTTATCAGGTTAAGCATCCCCAAGTTCCAGAGTTTCGGGCGACGTTTGAGGCATCTGGTCGCTTATTTTTGGTTCAAGACTATGTGGAAGGAGAGACCTTCAGGGATATTTTAATTGAGCGTAATAAGCACAAAAATGTGTTTAGTGAAGCCGAAGTCACAGAGCTATTATTTCAAGTTTTACCTATTCTTGCTTACCTGCACAACCGCCATATTATTCATAGGGATATATCTCCAGAAAATCTGATGCTTCGTATAAGCGATCACCTGCCTGTCCTCATTGATTTTGGTGTTGTTAAGGAAACTGCGACTAAGCTATTGTCTCACTCAGCAACAATGGTAGGAAAATTGGGCTATGCTCCCCCTGAACAGATGCAGTCGGGACGGGCTTATCCCAATAGTGATCTCTATGCCCTAGCGGCAACCATAGTCGTACTCCTGACGGGTAAAGAACCTCAGGAATTATTTGATGATGTGAGTTTGACTTGGCACTGGGCGCAGTTTACATCCCTGAGTTTAGGGCTCAAGCAAGTTTTGGAAAAAATGTTGAGTTTTAAACCTAATGACCGCTACAGTAGTGCTTTAGAAGTGTTAGCAGCTTTGGATTTTGCCCAAGCTTCTTATTCTCAGGCAAAAACCTTTGCGGTAGGTAGTCAATCTTCTCCCTTTAATTCTTCAGGTAATTTAGCAAGTAATTTAAATAGTGCTGGTACAAATGTTCCTAATATATCAACTCCAAAGTTTGTGAAATCTAATAAGAATAATCTAGGTGGAATTTTATTGGGGATTGGGGTGGTGTTGGTCTCTGGAGTTGGCACATGGGCGATCGCTTCTCTGGTATTAAACAATAACAATCCCTCTAATCCTCCCGCAGTTCCTACTGTAAATCCGACTACATCAGTGTCCACAAATATTAATAGAGGGTTAGAGCTACAAAATAACCAAACCAAAGTCAGTGATAAAATAACTGCCGATCAGACCATAACCTACCGACTAGAAGGTAAAAAGGGGCAGACTCTAACTGCAGCCTTAAGTGGCTCAGGATTAGTTATGTCCTTGATTTATATTGATCAAAAGCCCATAGATAATTTATCCACTGACCTTACCATTGGCTATTGGCGGGGCAAGTTGCCAGCGACTGGGGCATATTTTATTATAATTAAAACCGCTAGCGGGCTAGCTGAGAGTACTTACGATCTAGAAGTTAACCTTGAAGACCCTGTGGTTTCAACTCCAAAACCTACTCCCGTGAAACCAGTCGATCCGATTCCCAATCCTGAAATTGTCATACCTGTGGATCTTCCCCCAGAATCCTTGAGCCGATCAGTCCAACAAACTTCTAAACCAGAGCAGCCTATCCGCTATGATATTGCAGTTTTAGAGGGACAAACTTTAGATGTGGCGATCGACGGTGAAATATCCGTGAAGATGACCGATCCCCAAGGAAATGTTATTGAAAAGACTGGTAATGAGAAAATCAAGATTAAGAACACCCTTGGCGGTAACTATCAAATCTTGGTGACAAGTAAAAATGAAGCTCCATTTCGATTGGATATCTCTGCCAGTAACTAATTCGGCTAAGGTAGTTCTACAGAAGTGGGTTTAGAAACATGGGGTAAGCCCCAACCTAATTTCTCCCTGAGTACCCTTAAAAACTCTCCACGCTCTAGTCGCACAAATCTGGCTGAATAGAGCGATCGCTCAACTTTGACATCATAATCAGGGTAAACATAGCAGCCAGCATTACCATCAACAACTAAAACTAAGCGGTGCTGATTAGCGGGTTTGACTAAAACTCTTTCTGTATTAGAAAAGACTAATGCCCTAGATGCCATGGAATGAGGGCAAATTGGCACTAATTGTAACACGGGAATCCCGGGCTCAATCACTGGTCCTCCAGCAGATAATGCATAGGCGGTAGAACCTGTGGGTGTTGAGATAATCACCCCATCCGCAGCTATATCAACTGGGGTGTGATTGCCAATTGTAATCTCAAAATGGCACATACTCGTTAAAGGCTCACGGTGCAATACCATTTCATTTAAGGATAAAGCCTCCCAAATTAGTCCTTTGCCATCAGATACTTGCACGGTAATCATAGATCGCTGCTCCACCACATAATTACCCGTAACCATCTGCTCTAGTGCCTCATACAAATGGGAAAGATAAATCTCGGTTAAAAACCCCATGTGTCCCGTATTAACCGTCAACAGGGGAATACCTTTGGGGGCAATTTGCCTAAAGCTAGAAAGCACTGTGCCATCCCCACCGAGGGAAATAGCAAAAGCCATATCTTGATCAAAACCTAATGGGACTAAACTAATGATCGGGGTGTGGCAAGCGGGACTATTAGGCTTACCATAGCCCAAAATACCACCTTGCCCAGTCGTCAATACCACATCCCAGCCGCGATTTAATAGCCATAATTTGATTTCTAGGGCTGCTTTTTCGGCAACGGGTTTAGAATCGTTAAAAATGATGCCTGCTTTTGGCACAAATTGCCTACCTAAATTAATTATTAAAGAATTTTGTAATATTTGGAAATTATACGGCTTTAAGCAAAATTTAATAAGTTCTTATTTTGCGAATGATTGAATTGGGTGTTTTAAGTGAAAGCAAGAGACTCGTAAATCTAAACGATTAAAATATCAAGCA
>JBBQHY010000026.1:0-14643 GCA_038324415.1 Pseudanabaenales cyanobacterium
GAGCCAAATAATGAGAACTTTTGGATGTTCCATTTTTGGCAGAGTAGCGCAATTTCTTGTTTAGGTATTGGTATATTTTGAGTTTTCATAATTCTTTGTTCAATTACATTTCCAATAGCCAAGCGTTGATTTTTGTGATGAATTCTTGGGTGGTTTGTCCTCCTGTAAATAGGCGTGTTTGGATTGATGCTAGGTTTTGACAAAGTTGCTCGATCACCTCATTTGCACTATTACTGTAAAGCGCGATCGCAATTTTCTTTACGCCAAGTTTGTGTTTTAGGTTAGTGAGTTCGCGTTTCAAGTTTGAGACACGTTGAATGTCTGGAATCTCAAGCCCTAATGTGTCAAATATTCTGATGCCTATTTCTTCGGCGATCGCGTTAGGATCGCTTTCTTGTTCGAGTTGGCGTATGTCAACAACTATGCAGCGTATTTCTTCGGGGTGATCGTTAGTGCGATCGAGTTCTTTTTGTAATGTTTTTAAATTTACGAATTGATTTTCTATAGAGCTTAAATCTTGTTTTGCGGTTGGCATTTTTGTAAATGCACTGGGATGCCACGCTTCAAAAAAATCTTTGTAATTCATCAGTTCAGAGCATCGCCATAGAAAATGATATGAGAGTTTATCAGCTTCAGCAGATCTATTCTCCGCTTGAGACCAGAGCCATTTTGAAATTTCTCTAACTATATCTTTTAGTAAAGATTGATTAGATGTTTGAGGTATACAGTAATTAACTAAATAAGGATTTATATCAAACCCATTATCTTGCTTGGAAAATAGACTTATCTTATTATCTTGAAATGGTGGGCTTAAAAGATTAGGAAAGGATTTGGCATTTGTAAAATCTATTTTTAGAGCTTGTACCCATTTATCTATAGTATTATCTGACTCAGTTGGATTATCCTCTAGCCTAGTTATGTCTCCACATTCTTTATGTGTGGTTGCAGGATCAAGTTTCTCCTGTAAAACCTCAACCTCAAAAATAATATCTCCTAAGATACTGGATGCTTCACCTATACTACTGAATGAAAATTTTACACTTCCAGTAGATGGGTTTGTCCCAAAAAGTAGAAAATGATGCTCAAGAAAAGATTTAACCTTTTGGATATCTTTATTGATTTCCCCTCTCTTAACAATGTAGGCTTGAATCCCTCTTGATCTCGTTGATATTCTTAATAATTTTGACCTTTTAGATTTGGCTTTACCATCACAGATTTCTAATGCATCTAATAGATGCTTTTTAATATATTGCAGTTCATCCTTAACTCTTACTTTCTTAGAATGGATTAAAGCCTGTTTTGCTCGTTCTTGAATAGGGGATAAAAATCTTAGCCAGCTTTGTGATTCATTATCAAAATATCCAAAAGCATATTGGCAAATTTGCCACATTATATTATCAATAATCTCTTGAGAACAATCAATATACTCACCCATCAATATTGCTGCAAGAGAAACAGCTTGATACCCGTAGAAATATTTTCCAAACTGAGTAAAGCAATAATTACACTCTTGAAATTCAGCCAATTCTTCAATTAGACAATTTTTTTCATGTTTATCTTTTTTATCTATCCCAATCCAAAACAATGCCACTTCTAACCATTTCTTTTGAAAGATATGATAAATCCCTGAACTAACATTTTTAGGATCGTTGACAAGAAAGAAAGCTTTTTTATCGATCGCTAAAGCAGCAAAATACTCTTGAAACGATGGATGATAAAAAGCATAAACCTTCTCTAGAGAATTTTCTGCGGCAACACCAACCTCATTCAACCAATTCAGCTCAAGCGCAATCTCAAATAGATCGGGATTCATGACATTCTCAATAAATGTCTCAGTCAATCGAAAACGCGAATCCTCACTATCAATAGCAAGTTTTGCAAGTTCACCTAATGCCTGATTAAGTTCATTTCGCTTACTGCGCGTAAGTTCGATCTTAGTCTTATCTTTATTCCATTCATAAAAAGCATCAACGAACCAATCATAAAGCCCCGCCTTTGTTTCAGGAAGTTCCCCTTGTTGCTTTTGCCAACTATAACAAAGCAAAGTCAAGCGCAGAGGATTTCTCACCATATCGCGGATACGTTCTTTTCCCGATTGCTCTAGCGCTTGCTTTAACTTCTCTGCCAAATTAGGAGCGCTAACAAACCACTTCCCAATAAATTGATATACACCATTCGGATAATCAAAATCTAAATTTCGATAAACATCAAAATCCGTCAGCGCATTTTTACCAGCATCCCAAACATTTACCCGACAAGTGATCACAACCCGAACATCCTTAAGCCAGCCTTCCCTTAATTGCGTTGACAAATGAGAAAGCGGATTGCTAACCGTCATCTCATCAACACCATCCAGCAATAACCAAACCTTCCCAGACTTGATCGCCTCCCCTAGAGAGTCTCTCCATGCTTGCGGTGCAGCCATCTCTTCAGAGGCATCACGCACCCAATCTTCTAATAGATACTCCCTTAGACTTTTCGCCCCCAAAGCCGTTAAAGAAATCCAAACAGGAATATACTCAGTCTCTTCTAGTAACCACGAACCAATTTTCTGTAACTGTGTAGTTTTACCCGCCCCCGCCTCACCAATTACCGCAATCCGCTTACCCTGACTAACCTTTGTATTGCCACGCAAAAGCACATCTTCAAAAAAGACATCATGACTAATAGGCGTTACCTTTTCCGCATACAACTCAGATCCGCGATCGGGCGATCCATCTTCTTGCTTCCGTTTAGACTTTTCTTGCCTCTCCACCACACCCAAAGGCACAAAAATATCATCAAACTCAAAACGAATACCATCCCCAGCCGTCAAAGATTCAGTAGTCAGCTTTTTTAAATCATCTAACATCTTCTTAGTTTCTTTTCTCCAATCAATAGGCTGTAACGGCAAAACCCGATCTTGTCCTTCATATTGCTGTTGCAACCAATACCCAAGAACTTTTAATTTGCCTTTGCTCTTGATATTTAAGCCCGTGCAACTTTTTGAGAACTTGTTATAGATACTCGTCATTCGAGCTTCTAAAGTAGCAGGAGAAACTTGTAGATCTTGGGCAAGCTTAGTCTGATTTTTATTTGACTTGAAATCTTCAAACTCAAGTAAAAATGCTTCTTTCTCATCTCCTGAAAGATCGTATTTAATTGCAATATCGCTCAGGAAATTTTGATAGGACATAGTTTCGACTAGTAAAACATCAACCTGACGCTTATCATAACCTACTCAAAAAAGCTTGTAATCCCCTCTTAGCAAAGTCTAGGGAATACTAGGGTATTTTAGGGTTTCGGCAAGGGTTTTTATTTTGGTGAGGGCGTTTTAATGAATTCATCGAGATTAACTCACCCCCCGATTATGAACAGACACAAACAGATTCAGCAAATCGCTACATTAGATGATCGTTTAGCAACAGTAGATACGTACATCCCCGTTTGTAAATCCAAAGATATCAACCATCTCGAACGTCGCCAACAGCAAAGAGCCATTAGCCAAGATATGATCCGCGTCGCGATCGCCTATGGTCAAAAACGCTTCGATCATGGTGCAATTGTTTACACACTTAGCGATCGGCTACTCAAACATAGTCCATACGCTAAGTTTACAGATGCTCTTAGAGGTTTACAGGTTATTTGCTTGCAAAGCCTAAACACTTACCAAATCCTGACGACCTACTGGAATTTTGAAACTAAGCGCCGAGTCAGAAATTAGTAGATTAAGATCCACGACTTTTTCTTTGCTGTCACAGATTCCTTATGCAGTAACAAAAAAAGTCGTGGATCTGCGCCTTGCCTACTAAACATTTCAAACATTACGCCGAATACTCTCAAAAGAAACCACATCACCATTCTCAATTTCCTGCTGCGCCTCCCGAATATCCGCTAAGAATTGTTCGCTATATTTTTCTTCAACAGTCAGCCTCAACCCCAAACCATTCAACCACTCAGCCAACTCATGAATTGCCTGACTCTTACCACTAGCGCCAAAATCTTTCACCCATTGGCGATCGCTATCTTTATTTAAAGCTTGAGCCACATCATCAAGCGCCGAAGCCAACAACTCAGGCTCAGGATCTTCCTCCTCCAAAATTGCTGCAATATAACCAGCCGCCCTCTTAGGATTTTGAAGCGCCTCAATCAAATATTCTTGATAATCTCTACTCGTCGAAACCTTCAGGCTTTGCATAATCTTTCCAATACTCCTTAGCTAACTAAATATCTCGATCCTACGAACCCTCCCTCAACAGCACCGAGCCAATCTGCCCAAAATAAACGCGATCGCCCGCACCATAATCTATCTTGAGTTCGCATACACCATCACCTACCGATCTGTAGTTACCTAGATTTCCCAACGCAACCCTTTAAAGTCTAGCTGCTATTTTATCTTGCGCCCCGCGATCGCGTAAGCCATCAAGCCACTTACTAAAAGGACGCGAACCATCATCTCTATTATATTCACGAATTTTCTTAGGTTGCGACTCCATAAAACAGGGACAGATAACGACATTTAAGACAGTTATTATCTTCCCTCAAATGTCCTTCACTTTCACAGGTTAAGCCGATAAGTTAAAAACATCAAATTTTTGCTAACCATGAACACACATAAAAGGGGTGGTATTTTACAGTTTCAATATTCCAGAGTTTAATATTCAAGATTAATGAGCGATCGCTTGATGATATTCTAAAAATGTTTGAAGTTTTAGCTAAATTAATTCTGCTCTTTGGTATTAACCATCGATAATGTGATTTTATTGCCGTAAAAAATTTTATTTAATGAAACTATTTGTTTATCACACCCCTGAATTAACGCCCACAGTCGGCTTTCCAGATTGTGCGATCGCAGTTGATATTTTAAGAGCTACAACCACAATTTCCACGGCTTTAGCAGCAGGGGCTGAGGCTGTACAAGTGTTTTCAGACTTAGATCAGTTAATTAAAACCAGTGCATCCCATCCTGAAGCTTTAAGATTGCGATCGGCAGAACGAGGCGGTAAGACCGTAGAAGGCTTTGACTTGGGTAACTCGCCCTTTGAGTACACCACGGAAAGGGTGAAAGGCAAGCGAATTTTTATGAGCACTACCAATGGTACAAGAGCTTTGCAATGTATTCAGTCCGCCCCTATAGTTTTAGCGGCAGCAATGATTAATTTAAGTTCAGTTTTAACCTATTTACGTCAAACTCGACCGAAAACAGTGTGGATTGTTGCCTCGGGGTGGGAGGGGAGTTTTTCCCTAGAAGATACTGCCTGCGCGGGGGCGATCGCTGCGGGCTTAGAGTGGGAATTTGGCAATGATGAAGCTATTTCTGCCAAGTGTTTATACCAACAATGGAGCGATCGCCTCGGAGAATTATTTCGTCATGCCAGCCATGGTCAACGCTTACTAAGATTGGACGGAGATTTAGACATTGACTATTGCGCTGCTATTGATAAAGTTCAAGTTTTACCAATGCAGATTTCCCAAGGGGTCTTGGCGGCTTTACCCCTAGTTGGGGTTTGATAAAAGCCTAGGCAATGAACGCAACTCAAATAAAACAGATATTTATCGAAATTTTAGGAACGGAAAGTGTTGGTGATCCATCAACAGAATTAGTTCATAGAATATCCCTTAATTCTGAAGTTGCCTGTAGGATCTATCCACAGACGCAAACTGAACTCCAACTAGCGATCGCCCTTGCTCAGCAACATAAATTACCAATCTTATCCAGTGAATTGAGCTGGGGCAAACTAATAAATTTTTCTGATCGTGACGCAAATTTAGGCATTGCCATTAATACTAGCCGCCTCAATAAATTAATCGATCATGCTGTTGGGGATTTAACCGTAACCTGTGAAGCAGGCATGAAGTTTGCGGATTTACAGAATATCTTGGCAAAATCTGGGCAATTTCTAGCGATCGATCCTGCCTATGCCAATTCCATAACCATCGGTGAGATTGTAAATACTGGCAACACTGGCTCCTTACGGCAAAGGTATGGTGGCGTTAGGGATATGCTCTTGGGAATTTCCTTTGTCCGCGCCGACGGCGAACTGGCTAAAGCAGGCGGAAGAGTGGTTAAAAATGTGGCTGGTTACGACCTAATGAAATTAATGACTGGAGCTTATGGTACTTTGGGCGTAATTTCCCAATTAACTTTTCGGCTTTATCCTTTACCCCAAAGCGATCGCACGGTAATTATTACAGGTCAGGCTGAGGCTATAAATGCGATCCGTGCCAAAATTCTCATTTCCACGCTCACGCCTTTAGCAATAGATATTTTATCCAAAGGAATGCTTACAAAGTTAGGAATGCAGGCTGAAATCGGATTAATTATACGGTTCGGGGGCTTGACTCAGGGGGTAGAAGAACAGATCCGAAGATTAGCAGCGATCGCCCAATCCCATAATTTAGAGATAAATTCAATAGAAGGAAATACCATTTGGGATGAGATTCAGAACTGGCTTTGGCAGAGCGGTCGCCCCGAAAATCAGAACTCTATAGTTTGTAAAATTGGCACTCTACCAGATATAGCTATTAAGAACCTAGTTAAAATCTCTACCCAAATTGAAGATTCTGTTCTGCAGATTCACGCCAGTTCAGGAATTGGGATCTTGAAATATGAAAGCTCTGATCCTGCTGATATTTTGGCAGTTCGGAAATTATTAGAAACTACAGGAGGATTTCTTACGGTTTTAGAGGCTCCATCCCAGTTTAAGAATCAGATTGATGTTTGGGGATATACTGGCAATGCCACAGAAGTGATGACTGCTTTGAAGCAAAAATTTGATCCCCATAATCTGCTCAATCCCCACTAATTTATAACTGAATTTATATAAGACAACCGTGATTCATGCTTTCTTAAACCTCCATAAGCCCACGGGTATCACTGCCCATGACTGCATTAGCCGCGCTCGTAAGCTCCTAAACCAAAAAAAAGTTGGACATAGCGGTACTCTTGACCCCATGGCTACAGGAGTTTTACCGATCGCCATTGGCAACTGCACCAGACTTCTAAGATTTCTACCCGAGGGTAAAGCATATAAAGCTACAGTTCGGTTTGGCATAACTACAAATACTGATGATACCGAAGGCGAAGTTTTAACCGACCAGGAATGTCCTCACCTGAGATTAATCGATGCCGAAAAACTAATACCTCTATTTCTGGGGAAAATTCAACAATCTCCTCCTGCTTTTAGTGCAATTCAAGTCAATGGCGTGAGATTATACGATTTAGCTCGGGCTGGCTTACCTGTGGAAGTTCCGATTAGAACCGTAGAAGTTTATAAAATTGTAGTCCTAGGTTGGCGGGAGGGGAATTTTCCTGAATTAGACTTGGCGATCGCCTGTGGTAGTGGTACATATATTCGCGCGATCGCCCGCGATCTGGGTGAACACTTAAAATGTGGTGCCACTCTATGCAGATTAGAACGCACATTTAGTAATGGCTTTGATATTTCTAATAGCATTACCTTTGAGCAAATCTCTTCTCAAAATCTCGCCCAAAACCCTAACCATAATAGTCTGATTTCTCCTGATCTTGCCCTAAAACACTTAGATTTAGTCGAACTTGCTGCTGATTCTGCCCGCAGATGGACTCAGGGTCAGCTTTTAAGCCCCGAACAATATCTTAATCAGGATTCTGAAAATTTAAATTCCGAAGATCAGTCTCCTAATCTCTATCGGCGTATTTATTCCCAATCCCAATTTCTCGGAATTGCCAAAATTCATGATCAAAAACTTGCACCCATAGTTGTATTCCCAACTTAAATTTGGAGGGTTAAAATTTAAAAAAGCAGAGATTTTCCTCTAATTCTACCCCTACAATATAGGTTAATAGCTCACTCCCTTCTTACTATAAGAATACAGCTAATAGAAATGGGGTTAAAGGGTGAAACTCCTTAGTGGGCATACGCCCCCACACCCCCTAAACCCGTAATCTTTAACTGGGAAAGGAGTAACTTAAATAATTGATAACAGATATAAAGTTTGTAATGCAGTCAACTACTTCCAAATTACCCGATGCCCTCGATCGCATAGTCAAAAGATTTCAACGACTTTCAGATCCAAAACAACGCTACGAACAACTGATTTTATACGGGCAAAAATTACCGAAATTTGCCGATAGCGATCGCATTCCTGAAAATAAAGTCCCAGGTTGTATTTCCCAAGTATTTATCACAGCAGCCTTAAATCCAGAGAACCAAGTAACTTTCACTGGAGACTCAGATGGTTTAATTAGTAAGGGATTTGCAGGAGTTCTGATTTCTGGGCTAAATAATTCAACAACTGAAGAAATTTTAAATCTTGCCCCAGATTTCATCAATGATACAGGCTTAGTCGTTAGTCTAACAGCGTCTCGTGCCAATGGATTCTTTAGTGTATTCAAGGCTATGCAAGCAAAAGTTAGAGAATTAATTTAATCATCCATAAACTGAGTTAACCTTGATTAGAGTTCTGTGTGTAGAGCTTGAGTCTTCCCACCCATCACTTTTTAATGATTTAGGACTTACGCACTCAATTTTACAGAAACATAGTGGGAGGGAGTTTGAGGGCTTCGCCCTCAATTGGGGCTGTGCCCCAAACCCCCTTTAAATATAAGTTTTCTTTGTATGCTGCGTAAGTCCTATGATTCCGAAACATTCCCAACTGATTATTTGTCAGCCTTGAGAATTCCCCTTAATTCTCCTGCTCTAAAGGTTTTAGTGTGTAAATCGACATAAAGACCGCCACTATTTAAAGCCTGAAGTTGCTCGGGAGTTAATGTGTATTCACCCCTAAGACTTCCACTTAAGCCATCTTTAGCTGACTCAACTTGTAGAGCATGCTGAAATGGTCCATTCTCAGTTGGCGATCCTCTATGAATATGCACTCCCGAAGTGATATTTGGATTGGGAGGAACTGAAGGATCAGTAGCGTAATCCCTTAATCCACTACTTAAGTTACCAAAACTACCCCTTACTACTAGTCGATTTTCAACCAATACTGCCCCAAGAGCTCCATTTGCTGAAGTGGATACAGAGTTAGGGGCAATATCTTTTCCAGATAAGATTGCAATAAACCGATTGGGCTTAATGTCCGCTTGGGCAAGTAACCCTCCATCGGTTCGAGCTTGGAAAATTTCGGTTTGTAAGACCACTTCAGCTTCCCTTTGGTGTTGGATTGCCGTCTGGATTGCTAGTTTTTCCATTGAGTTCACTGATGAACCCATAATCAGGCAAATACAGGTGATTACACCTATGCAAAAGTTAAATAGAATTTTCTTCATAATCTGACCTCCAGTTTTTGATTAGGTGAAATTAACTAATTGAGTAGGTACTCCCTTCCCAGTCAAAGATTAGTCTTCTGGGGGTGTGGGGGGCTGCGCCCCCACGAAGTGGCTTTGCCCCTTAACCCCATTTAAACTGTGTATATTTTTATGTTGGGAAGGGAGTAAGAATAATTAAACTAAGAATTAATAAGGGTCGCAGGGCGAAACTTTCCGTTTTAGTTTTCATTACTTTGTGCAAGTAAAGTTGTTAACTTTTCTTTGAATTACCTACTTAATTACTGAAATGATTTTAATAGTGATATTGAGTTCCTGATAATTATTTCTAAAAAACCACACTAATAGTATTGAAATAGATTTAATTTTTCTATAAATTTAAGCATTTAGTTTTTTAACCTTTAGTAGAATAAATTCATATAAGGCTACTTAATAATGGTTTAGGATCGAAACCTTTGCCATCTCTTCGGACTTCACTCACATAGCTAACTTCAAAGACTAAAGTAAAGGATTGTTGCATTTGTCGTTCTACAAATTTCTCTAAAAGTTCTACTTGGCGAGCAGTAACTGGATCTCTGGCATAGACTTTTAAATTAACTTCAGGCGGAGTAACTAACCAATTTGCTCTAAAGTCAATCAAGTCTAAGCGTCGAAATGTTTCGGTTTCTGTCAATAAGGCTCTACGCAGACTGGTTTCTAATCGAGCTTGTCTTACCAATTCTGAAAAGCTAAATCCCAAAGGAATTGCAATAATCGAGGTTAGAGCTAGGGTTGAAATTAATGCCTTTTGGCCGCGGCTATAGGGAGCATAACCTGAGACTAAAAATACCAACATACAAGCTAGGGAGATGCCCAACAGGTTGGTTAAAAATAGTAACCCTGCGCCAAGGCTAAAGCCCCAATTCCCTTGGGATAGCCCTAAGCCAACCACACAAATTGGCGGCATTAAGGCTACGGAGATCGCTGTTCCCGCTACTGTGCCTGAAACTTTGGATTCAACTTTGGCATATCCCCCAATTCCACCTGCTGCCACTGCAATTCCTAAATCTAAGAGTGTGGGCTGAGTCCGAGCTAAAATCTCACTGCCATAGCTGGTAATACCTGCAATCAAACCGAGGGTGCATGATAAGCCAATCCCAATTACAGTTCCCACGGCTAAAGAAATGAAACTTTGGCGAAATAAAAGGGGATTTCCTACTAATGCTCCAAAACCTAAAGCTCGAATTGGCAACATTAAAGGGGCAACAATCATGGCTCCAATAATTACAGCTGTACTATTTGATAAAAGCCCGAAGGAGGCGATCGCGCAGGAGCTAAATACTAAAACTAAGTAAGGAAGATCGAGTTTTGCTTCATCCAATAACTCTAGGGTGACTTGGTCAATATTTGGGCGACTAGCTTGATGCCACAGTTTTCGATAAAATCGCTTTGTTAAAACTTGTACCCTATGCCAGAGCTTCGGAGATCGTTCCTTCATTACCGCAATTCCTAACCTATATAGCCAATTTACTAATTTTGTAAACTGTTTGATTAGATACCAAATATTACTCTACCGCTTCTTGGAAAAATTTGTTAGAGAAGGTGATACTCTCTTCCCACCATAGAAATAAACACAGTCTTCCCGCCATAGAAATATACACAGTTTAAATGGGGTTAAGGGGCTTTGCCCCTTCATGGGGGCGCAGCCCCCACACCCCCAAAAGACTAATCTTTGACTGGAAAGGGACTAAGTAGAAGCCCATTCAAAGGTTTACAAATTATTGCCAATCAAAATAAAGCGCGATCAAAAAAATGGGTGATTAAAAGTTTCGTAATGCCATTGATACATTTTCTGTTAGCAAATTTTGATTAAAGCCATCCATCAACAAAAACAACATTTGTCTAAGCCCAGCTATTTCTATCGGTTACTTTGAACTTTTTTCCAATTCGTTTTTCCTTTGAAGAAGAACCCGAAGTTTTTTCTTTAGTGAATTAATTTCTTTTTGAATTTTTTTAAGTTCGGCTTTATTCTTAACTGAAGAAACGTATTCCTTACCTAATGATTCGGTAATGTAGGCTTCAAGCTGCTGTCTTAGAATTCGGTAATATGGATTGCCCCAAACTACTCCTTCACGAAACTCAAGTTTTCCCGACTTAATTCCCGTTAAAATGAACTCTTGGCTTACATTGTAGTCTTTTTGTGCACTGACATCGCTCAAGGTTGCACCTTTTTCGTTCCATTCACCGTATTCAGCCATTATTTTTTCCTCGCTTGAGAGGTTTCTACTAAATTATTTTCGTTTCTTTCTTATCTGATGATAAGGGTATACATCAATAATCTCACCGCACATATAATGCCCCTTAGAATCGCTCTCTATCAATTGATCGTAGACCCCTTGCGGAACCTCGAAATAATCGTAGGTTTTGCCACTGTTAAACAGAGCGCGAAGAGTTTGAGTAGAGGGGTCATAGCCAACTGCACTCAGCATAATAGATTCTATATCGATCGTTTGCATATGATTTGTCTACTTAGTATGTTTATTTAGATAACATTTCTAATATTTACTCTGACCGCTAAATCAAATATTAATTCCTATTTTACTTGTAACTTTATTTGTTAATCAGATGATGCTGCGAACAATAAAACGCGATCGCTTACCTTGACAAATAGGTTGCAAAATATCAAAAAGAAAGGTGATCGCAATGTCTCTCAATATCTAATAAAATATGCGATCGCCTATATTCTGCTAGTTCGTGAAAAATATCAGTCAAGCTTTATTTTTTGAATTCATTACACATCATAACCAAGTGTAAATAACACAATTTTTTCTAAATTAGCGATCGCATCTGCGTCCAATATTCCCAATTTCTTTATCAATCGAGTTTTGTCAAGTACGCGAAGTTGATGGCATAGTACGACTGAATCTTGGCTTAAGCCGTCTTGACCGCTAGAAATTAGCTAACAGGTAGGCAAAGCGGCACGTCGTAAGTTACTTGTAAGGGGAAGTGTGATAACGGTGCTGGTGAATTTGGAGAGTGAATTTTTGTTTCTAAAAGGCTGATCGCATCCTGAAAACTATCGGCATAGCCAAACTGATCTCCAGAGCCAAAATAAGCAACCTTTTTGTGAGAAAAATCAATGTTTTCGAGTTCATCAAAAAAACTATTCCAGTCATCTTGCAGTTCACCAATGTTCCAAGTAGGACAGCCAATTATGATATTCTCAAAGCGTCCAAAATTATTCACTTCAGCTTTTGCAATATCAATTAACTCAACTACCGAATCATCACCAAATTCTTTCTGAATCGTTTCTGCATCAGTCTGGGTGTAACCAGTTTGCGTACCGAAAAATAAGCCAATTTTAATTGTCCTAATGCAAATTTTATAATTGAATATGGAGAGTAAGAGATGAATCAATCTTTTAACCCTCCTATTTTTTCGCCATTCTTACTTCATCATTGATACCATCTGACGGCAAGATTCAGCACAGGCATAACAAGATTCAGCGCATTTTCTACAATGATCATGATCATGTTTCGCACATTCTGTAGCACAGCGATCGCAAGCTTCCGCACAAATCTCACATAATTGTGCATGAAGGTCAGAATTACGAGACATGAAACGAGCGCAAATAGAACAAAGGTCAGCACAATCACGGCAAAGCTTGATACATTTAGCCATCATCTGAACCATATCACTACTGAGGCAAGCATCAGCGCAAAACTCGCAGTCTTGCAAACATTTCAAACAGTCTTGAATACAGGTATCTAGCATTGATTGATGAGATGTCATAGTAGCTGTCATAAGTTATCTCCTAAATAATCAGTGAAGTGAAGCAGATATTTACCGTTCGTTATTCACCATAATTATTTCATGGGTTATTTGATGAGTGAATTGAATGAAATGATTAACTTAATTACAAAAATTGAATATTCGTATTCTCTCCTCAATTTCATCCTAATTTCATAATTATATGTATCATGAAGAATAATATTAGTTACCCAAAACGGAATATATTTGTCTTTGGCATAGCAAGTATTCTGTTTTCAAAAATAGGCTTACGTGATGTTCTAGCGAAACCAAATTTTACAACCTTACAGAGTCAGATGATGCCCCAGCAAGGCATGATGAATCAAGGAATGATGCGAGGTAAGAAAATCGAAATTTTATTGAAATGATAATTCCACACCATGAGCGTGCGGTGAAGATGGCAGAACTAGCATTAAAACTTGCTAAACACCCTGAAGTTAAACAATTAGCAGAGGAAATCAAGCGCGATCAAACTCGTGAGATTTCTCAAATGCGTCAGTAGTATAAACAGTGGTATGGCACCGATGTCATTTCCTCTGCAAATATAAATACAAATATGAATTATAGTGGAATGATGGAAATGCGAAATATGATGGGGATGAGAAACACCATGGAAATGACAAATATGATGTCAGTTGATCTTAAATCCCTTCAAACCGCTTCTGATTTCGACAAAGCATTTCTCGAAGATATGATTCCCCATCACATAATGGCACTGATGATGTCCAATATGGTGATCGACAGTAATCGCCCAGAAATGAGAAAACTATCCAGTGCGATCGCTCAATCTCAAAGCAAAGAAATCGAGCAAATGCGTCAGTGGCGTCAAACTTGGTATTAATAACTAAAATAAATTCATCCTAATTTCATAATTACCTTCTAAGCTGAATTTTGGTATTACAGCGAATTACGATCATACGTGCCACAGATAGAAAAGTAAAAACTATAACGGGGCTACGCCCTGCGACCCTTTTTGTGGTGGATTTAAAATCAAAGTGCTGTAAGTTCTGGTAAAGCTGAAATGTTGAGTTTGAGTCAAGTAGGGTTTATTAGGAAGTTAGCAGTACGCATTACGAGAGAATCACTGCCACAATTTCTGTAATTTATTTTGGTTATGCCAAAATCACCCTTCCCAAAATTCTTCGAGAACACTCTAAAGTAAGCGAACTCGATTACATTTTAGAGAAGATACTCCTATTGGACAAGTTAGAATTTACCCCTACGGATTGAAAAGTAAGTAAATAACAATGCGAATTTTACTTGTAGAAGATGAGCCAGACTTGGGAATGGCTATTAAGCGTACTTTAGCCCAAGAAAAATATATAGTGGACTGGGCGCAAGATGGTCTTGAAGCTTGGAATTATCTAGAAAGCAACTGGACACATTATCATTTAGGCATCTTTGATTGGATGCTGCCAAAATTTTCTGGGATTCAGCTATGCCAAAAATTAAGACAAAAGCAGAGTTCCTTACCAATACTAATGTTAACTGCCAAAGATCGGATTGAAGATAAAGTCCAAGGGCTTGATGCAGGAGCAGATGATTATCTGGTAAAGCCTTTTAGGGTAGAAGAGTTATTGGCAAGAGTAAGAGCATTACAAAGGCGATCGCCCCAATTACAG
>JBBQHY010000027.1:0-14260 GCA_038324415.1 Pseudanabaenales cyanobacterium
CTGCGATCGCCATAACTCCATCCCTAAGCCTAGCCTAGAAGATATTATCGAAGTTGATATCTGGGCAAGAAGAACTGTCCTAGACCTAGTACCTGCTCTTTCGGTTTAAAATTTACTGAACCTGACTTACTTTTTTACGTCCTAATTCTGTAGCCCACCAAATCCAATAAATTAACAGCCCCTGTAAAGGTAAACGCAACCATAGCAAGATCAAAGGAAAATCTAAGCCAATCTGCTCATAGTTGACAACCATATTAAGATTGGCGGGAAATACTGCCACCATTAAAGCCACTAACCCATAACCAGCAGGGATTTGCAGAAACGGAATGATGATACCGATTCCACCTAGAATCTCAAAAACTCCACTAATATAGACCAACTCTAGGTGAGCAGGTAGATAGGGCGGCATGATTTTTACATACATCGGAGCGATCGCAAAGTGCAGAATCCCAGCCCCAATGAAGAATATACACAAAACAAGCCGAGATAATAGTTTATAGTTCATTAACAACACAATCAGGACTTTTGCATTATAAGAATAAAACCTATATTTCCTATATTCAAAAGGGCATGACCCTCAAGTTTATGTCTTCAGTAATTTCTGCAAATTTAAGTGCGTAAGTTCTCATAATTAATATCCACCTCCAGTATTTTCTATGACCGTATTCTCTATGAATAAATACCATAAGCGTCAAAGCAGTAAAAAAATTCAGATTATCCTATTGCTGGTAATGACGGCGGTATGTTCAATTTTTATTATTGGGTGTGGTGCGCCAATGGCTGCGGTTAGGAGCGATCGCCTTGTAGATTTTATTGTCCAAGACCCCAAAACCTTTAATCCTATTCTCACCACTGATGCCACCAGTTCTGAAGTATTGAGTTATATTTTTAGCAGTTTACTAAGAAGTAATGGCTTAACGGCAGAGCTAGAGCCAGAATTAGCAGAATCATGGGAAGTTGCTCCCAATAGCTTAGAAGTAACTTTTAAGATGCGAGAAAATCTCAAATGGTCAGATGGCAAGCCCTTAACCGTTGATGATATTCTATTTACTTTTAATGTAATTTTCGATGAAAGGATTCCCACTAGTAGTAAAGATGTCCTAAGAGTCGGAAAACAAAGACAATTACCTAAAATAGAAAAACTCGATGAACGGCGGATAAAGTTTACAATTTCCGAACCCTTTGCGCCCTTTGTGCGTTCCATAGGCGGGACGGGGATTTTGCCTAAACATATTTTAGAATCAACTTTGACTGAAACCGATAAATCAGGAAAGCCTAAATTTCTAGAAACATGGTCGATCAGAACACCTGTTGATCAGATCGTGGGTAGTGGTTCCTATATGTTGTCAGAGTATCGTCCCGCCGAAAGATTTATCTATAAACGCAATCCTAATTTCTGGAATCAGCCACGCCCCTTCATTAAGAATATCGTTCTACAAATATTAGATTCCTCGGATACTGCGCTCTTAAAATTTAGATCGAGGGAATTGGATATTTTTAGCCTTGGCTCTAGGGTTAAAGACTTCCAACTGTTGAAATCTTCTGAGCAAAGGGATAGGTTCAAAATCTATAATGGTGGGCCATCGACAGGGCAACTGTTTGTGATGTTTAACCTGAATCAGGGACGAGATACCAAAACTAATCAGACCTTTGTCGATCCTATTAAGTCCAAATGGTTTAATGATGTGAATTTCCGTCAAGCGATCGCCCACGCCATTGATCGGCAAACCATGGTGGCAAATCTGTATGTGGGACTTGGCGAAGAACAAAATTCACCAATTTCCGTACCTAGCCCATATTTTTTATCCCCCGCCCAAGGATTGAAGGTTTATGATTACAATTCTGAAAAAGCGAAGAAAATTCTGACCGATGCTGGTTATCGCTACAATGCTCAAAATCAACTGATGGATACTAGTGGAAATCTAGTTAGATTCAGTTTGCTAACTAACGCTGGCAGTAACCCAGTGCGCGGACAAGTGGGATCGCAAATTAAAAACGATCTAGAAAAAATTGGAATTAGCGTAGATTTTACGGGTATTGATTTTAATATTCTGATTGATAAACTTGATAACTCTAGGCAATGGGATGCAGTTATCCTTGGCTTTACAGGTGGCATCGAACCCCACGGCAGTATTAATCTCTGGTCAACCACGGGCAACCTCCATATGTTTAATAAAGGGGCAGATGAAGGACAGCCCCCAATCCCTGGTTATGAAGTTGCAGATTGGGAAAAGAAGATTGAAGACTTAATGATTAAAGCCTCTCAACAGATGGATGAGAATAAGCGAAAGGCTGTCTATGGCGAGTTTCAGCAGTTAGTACAAGTCCAATTACCTTTAATTCATTTGGTTACGCCTCTTTCTCTTTCGGCAGTGCGCGATCGCATCCAAGGGGTAAAATTCTCTCCCATCGGTGGAGCATTATGGAACCTAGACGAACTTAAATTGACATCTGAATAATATTCTGAATCATGGGTAAAGTTTTTATTGTCGGCGGCGGAATTGGCGGGATTGAGTATCTGACCACAAGGGCGCATGAAGTTATGACTCAGGCTCAGGTGCTAATTTATGATGCTCTTGCCGATCTCAAACTACTCGAGCTTGTACCTAAGACCTGTAAGCTCATCTACGTGGGCAAACGGGGCGGACAACCTGCGATTACTCAAAGGGAAATTAATCAGATCTTAGTTTCTGAATGTCAAACCGATCAACAGGTAATTAGGCTCAAAAGTGGCGATCCGATGATTTTTGGGCGCACTGTTTCCGAAGTTACAGCACTTCATGCCGCTAATTGTGAATTTGAGATTATTGCGGGCATCTCTTCAGCGATCGCAGCTCCAATGCTAGCGGGTATTCCAGTTACAGATGCCGATTTGAGTCCTTGTTTTACCGTATTAACAGGACATGACCTAGAAATTTTACCTTGGCAGGGTTTAGGAGCGATGCCAACTTTAGTAATTTTAATGGGAACGGCAAATTTATCTCAATTGTTAGCAAAGTTAAGTTTATATAAGTCATCAGAAACTGCGATCGCCATAATTCAATGGGCAGGAAGAACTAATCAACAAATCTGGACGGGAACCCTAGGAGATATTGAGTTAAAGCTCCCATCCCAACTCTCGCCCGCCGTGATTGTGGTAGGTGATGTAGTTAAGTATCATGAATGGATGTATAAACCGATCAAGCCGCAGCCCTTAACAGGAAAGAGAATTCTCATTACTAGAGCCGCAGGACAATCTAGCCAGTTTAAGCAACTTTTACTAAATGAAGGAGCCGAAGTGATTGAGATGCCAACCTTAGTAATTTCTCCACCTAATAGTTGGGACTTATTAGATCGGGCGATCGCCCAGATTCAGGAATATAACTGGCTGATTTTAACTTCTACTAATGCTGTGGAATTTTTCTTTGAGCGTCTCCATGTTCACCATTTAGATAGTCGGAGTTTACACAAGCTTAAAATTGCCGTAGTTGGTCGCAAAACCGCCGAATCATTAGCTGTTCAAGGTATCACTCCCGATCTAATTCCCCCAGATTTCATTGCCGATTCCCTCGCCGTAAATTTCCCCGATTGCCAAGGCTTAAAAATCCTATTCCCCCGTGTCCAGTCTGGCGGTAGAGAAGTCTTAATCACAGAACTAGAACAAAAAGGGGCAAAAGTTGATGCTGTTCCTGCCTATGAGTCTGGTTGCCCCTTGGAAATAGATGAATTCGCTTGGCGATCGCTAAAAAATAAAGAAATAGATATTCTCACCTTCGCTAGTTCCAAAACAGTTAAGCACTTCCATCAATTACTCTCTCAAAAGGTGGCGATCGCAGTCTGGACAGAATGGCTATCCTCAGTCCAAATTGCCTCCATCGGTACTCAAACTTCTACAGCCTGTCGAGAACTTTTGGGCAGAGTTGATATTGAAGCAGAGGAATTTACCCTAGAAGGACTTGTGAAATCCCTGATTCAGTTTGCTTAGTTGTTTCTGCTAAGGAGATTTCCTTTAAAGAATCTACCCAGCCCCCTGCCCCAATTCTGGGGGTTCTGAATAGGTAATTTTTTTACCAGAAATCGCCTAAGAACCCAGTTTGAAGGCTTCTAGGAACATCCCATAAACCAATCCCATTTTTGTGAGATTTAAGCATTCTAAAAATAGCGATCGCTTCTCTTTATCCCCACTTCGGTTATAAATAACTCTATTTATTAGTTCAGTTATCAAAAGTACAAGACCAGCAACGTAGGGATCGTAAAATGATCTTGCTCCTAATATGGTAGTAATTACTGATGCTAAAAAGAATCCTAACAGTGGAGAGATAATATATAGTGATGCTCGCCGCCAAGGATTAGAAAACCAGCGCTCTAGATTGGAAAGACTAGTGTTGGTGATGACAGTCAGACGGGTATTTTGCATAGATTTTTTGCTATTCTCATAGTAAATATTTTAGCGTAGCAGGCTCAATCTCCATCAGATTTTACTCTCTTCCTTAACTCTTTTAATTATGCCGACCTTTAATCTTTATCTAATTCGCCATGGTATTGCAGGCGATCGCCATGAAAATATTGATGACTTTGAGCGATCGCTAACTCCCGAAGGATCAAAAAAGACCCATGATGTTGCTAAAAAATTATATAAACTAGGGCTAAAATTTGACCTATTACAAACCAGTCCTCTGCTTAGGGCAAGACAAACTGCCGAAATTTTTGCCCATACCTTTAGTTCTCCCCTAGAAGTATCAGAACTACTTGCCCCCGAAGGCAGCTTTAAAAACTGGATGCGTTGGCTTTTAACTTGGCAAGAGCAAGGTCATACTTCCTTGGGTATAGTTGGACATGAGCCAGATTTGAGTGCGTGGGCGGAGCTATTAATTTATGGAGAAGCTCGAGGTTCATTAGTTCTTAAAAAAGCGGGTATAGCTGGGATTTCCATTCCTGAGCAGGGCTTGCCTGTGGGTAATAGCCTCCTGTTTTTACTAATTCCTCCTAAGTTACTAATTTAGACAGACTAAGTAGGTGAGCATAAGTAAACTGCTAATAAAAAAGGGTCGCTCCCTGTTTTAGGTTTTAGAATTTCGAGTAAATAACTGATGTTAGGTGGAACGAAGATCGCCCTCACCCCCAGCCCCCTCTCCCAGAGAGGAGAGGGGGCTGGGTCTTAGAACCTTCCATGTAACATCAGTAAATAAAGGTATTAACTTTTCTTTAAACTACCTACTTATTTCTTAAGAATCAATGCCTAGTTCTAGTTTGAGTAGTTTAATAGACTCATTAGAAATGTAACTTCCTGAATAGATAATTTCTAGGGGGCGAATGCGATCGCTCCGTTCAATTTCTGCCTTTACCAACTCTGCCGAATGTCCAGTAATGACCAAATCCACAGTTTTTAACATAGATTGCAATCTGTAGGTATCTTGAGTTAAAACCGAAATCACTAATACATCTTTACGAATACTTTGGATTAAGCTTTCAGCTAAGCGTAAAATTCCTGTGCTGACTGAAACTAAACCCACAGAACTGCCTTGGGGAAGCTGTCTAATTCGAGCAATCTCTTGACTGTAGTTATAGATATCAATTGTAAAAATGCGGATGGGGCGATCGCCCAGAGCTTGATGTGCCATTTCCGAAAAGTATCTATTTGTAACGATCGTACTAGCATTAATAGTCTGATCGAGATGATTCAGGGTATCCGCCAGATCTTCTAAGGGAATAATTTGAATTGGGATTTGCAGAGCTTGAACTAACTCCTCCGCCATAATTTGCCCGACGCCAAGATCTTCTTTACCCGAAGTCACAATTAATTTGGCATTGCAGCTAAGTCGCCAATTCAGTTCGTTATTAAATATGGTTTGAGCTTGATTTAACGAGTATCCTAAACCCAAAAGTCGATCCAGTGCCTGACGTACAACTTGTACAGATAGGTCAAGGGACGGGGCAACCTGTTTTGGAGTTGCGGCATAAATACCCGATCCACCCTTAGCTTCGACTAATCCTGATTGTTTAAGTTGTTGATAGACTTTATTAATCGTATTTCGATGTAAGCCTGTCCACTGGGCTAATTGCCGAGTACTGGGTAGTTGTTCGCCATTAGCATATGCTCTAGAAGTGATGGCAAAACTAAGCTGGTCAAATAGTTGAATTGAGGCGGGAGTCTCACTATCAGTTTGAATAAAGAACTGTACCATTGGTGATTACAAAGTAGCGAAGTTTAAGTTTCAGCCTGTGGAGAGGTTGAGTAAGTATACTAAAATCAGGTGCCTGACTAAATCAAAATTTCTTGGATTATCGCAAAAACAGATAGACCTAGGCAATAATTAGTTCAGGTAATTAATTATATTGAGGTTACTCCCTTCCCACCGTAGAAATATACACAGTTTAAATGGGGTTAAGGGGCAAAGCCCCTTCGTGGGGCTGCGCCCCCACACCCCCCAAAAGACTAATCTTTGACTGAGAAGGGAGTAGTTCATGATCCTCCAAATCTTGCCCACCAAAAAAATTATCTATCCCGATGATGATGGACTGCCAATGAGTAATAATACTGAGCAGTTTGACTGGATAGTTTTAGTTAAAGAGAACTTAGAATACTTATTCGCCAACGATCCCGATGTATTTGTGGCGGGAGATTTGCTGTGGTATCCCCTCGCAGGTAATAATACAATTCGTACCGCTCCTGATGCGATGGTGGTATTTGGCAGACCGACGGGGCGGCGTGGTTCCTATATGCAATGGCTAGAAACTGATATTCCACCGCAAGTAGTGTTTGAGATTCTCTCTCCAGAAAATAGAGCCGCAGAGATGGCAAAAAAGTTGAAGTTTTATGAACGCTATGGAGTTAAAGAGTATTATCTCTACGATCCTGAGCGCATCGACCTGACGGGCTGGCAAAGAATAGAAGCTGAATTGGAAGTGATTGATGGAATTAATGGTTGGGTTAGCCCTAGATTAAATATTCGTTTTGATCTCACAGACGATCAACTTGAACTATATTTTCCTGATGGTAAGAAATTCATTAGCTTAAAGGCAGAAAAGCTGAGAGCAGATCAAGCTCAACTTCAGATTCAACAAGAAAAGCAACGGGCAGATTGCCTAGCGGAAAAATTACGAGCCTTGGGAATTGAAGAGGAGTAGGTAATTAAAAACTAATGTCCTCCTCCATCTGCTGCGGGCTTCACTTTTTTGAGAAAGAGAACTAAACCAGCACTGAGCAGAAGAGCATAGCCAATAAATAAAAATCAATCATTGTATGCCGTCACATTTGCTTCCCTGCGGACTAGGCGATCTATCTGGGCGATCGCTTGGCTTTGGGCAATGTTAGCTTCACTGCCTTTGGAGATAAATAAATTAGTCAGGTCTTCTATTCTTTGTTGGGTGGGGAGGTTCCCAAGGGAGACAAATTCAACCAAATGATTAGAATGGAACTTCTCTCGCATGGATTGCAGCGTTGCTAGAACCGCAATACCGATGGAACCACCGAGATTTCGAGAAGCATTAAAAATCGCTGAAGCCGAGCCAATATTTTGTCGTTTGATGCCCACCGTGGAAATACTCGCAAGGTGAATAATAGTTAAGGGTTGTCCCAAAGCTCTGACTAAAAGCGGAAATATAAATTGCTCTGAACCTGTCTCATGGGTAAGATCGGAATTCATCAAACAACTGATGCCAAATAAAGTTAAACCAAAGGAAATCACGAATCTAGAATCAAACGTCTTCAAAATTTTCGGCAAAAACGGCACGATCGCTAACTGGGGAAAGCCAATCCACGCTAGGGTTTGCCCAATTTGTAATGCGTTATAACCCTGAATTTGCGCCAAATAGAGGGGCAGGGTATAGATAGAACCGTATAGCCCCAAACCAAGGACGATCGCAATAATTGAAGATAAGCCAAAATTCCGCCTTCCTAATAACTTGAGATTTAATAAAGGCAGTTTGCGGGTGAGTTGGGTAATTACAAATAATGGCAAAGCGATCGCTGCCACCAAACCCGCAATTTGAATCTCTTGGGAACCTAGCCAATCCTTGCGATTTCCATCTTCTAAAAAGAATTCAAGGGAACCCAAACCAAACGCCATCAAGCCTATTCCTAACCAATCTCCCTGTTTTAATAGTTCCAAACGCATCGGTTTTGATTCCAATCCGTACCATACCCCCGCAATTAACACCAAAGCAGGAATCACAGTGAAACTAATGGGAATTAAAACTCCTCCTGTAAAACCTTGCATTGCCCGATACAAGATCATCTGGGGCAAACTGGTAGCAAAGGCACAGAGAACTGAAAAAACTAAAAATAGAGCGGCATTAACTAAGAGATAGCGACGAATAGAGAAAACTTGAGATAACCATCCCGTCAGGGGAATCACTATAATTTCCGCAACCAGATAACTGGTGGAAATCCAAGACGCTTCGTCTAAGGTGGCACTGAGGGAACCAGCAATCTCATTTAAGGAGGCATTGGTAATTTGAATATCCAAAATCGCCATGAACCCACCGATCAGAGTCGCAATTACGCCAATCCAAGTTTTAAGCGAAACAGCATCAGGATCTCGGGGGGTTTTACTAATTTACGAAGTTGCAGCCATAGCTCTACTCCGTCATCACTGAGATCATCGCCGACATCCCTGGCGTAATTTTCTGTTCATGGCCTTTGATACTATTTGGCTCAAAAATTACCTTCACAGGCACACGTTGGACAATTTTGGTAAAGTTGCCCGTGGCATTACCAGGGGGGAGTAAAGAGAATCTGGCACCAGAGGCGGGGGCAAAGCTATCTAGTTTCCATTTAAAAATCTGACCAGGAAAAGCATCAATTTTGATTTCTACTTCCTGTCCAGATCGCATTTTTTCCAGTTGCGTTTCCTTATAGTTGCCAATAATCCAAGGGTTCTCGCCGACAATTGACATCGGCTTTGGACGAATCAAAAGAGATTTAGCTTGACTAGAATGTATTTACAATCAAGGTGAATGGGAGTTTAGGATTTAAGTTTAATCAAACCGTTTCAATAGATCTCTAAAATTTGATTATGCAAGGGGTTTGGGGGAGGCATTCCGTCCCCCAATGGGGAGTTTGAGTGGCAAAGCCCTTCAAATATCCGTTCATAATGTCAGTAAATTAGCAATTATTTAGTTGTCAATAATAAATAGAATGTTAACTTTACGCTTTTTACGAACTTAAATACTCCCTTCCCAGTCGAAGATTAATTTTTTGGGGGGGTGGGGGCTGCGCCCCCACGAAGGGGCTTTGCCCCTTAACCCCATTTAAACTGTGTATATTTCTATGGTGGGAAGGGAGTATTATGAAATCCTAATTCAAAGCCGCCCCAAGGAAAGAAGGATTCTACACAATAGATTAAGCAATAACCTGCAAATATAGTAATTGCCATCTTGGTTAAGCCAATCTTCCCAAAATTTTGTAGGTAATCAAGGCAAAGTATTCTCTTAGGACTAATAAATTTTGATTGCGATCGCCCAGATTGGGACTGAGGGCACTAGGTACAGCTATAACTTCAAAGCCATATCGGCGAAAAGTCAAAAGCGATCGCAGCATATGAGGTGGATCGGTAATTAGTAAAATTTTATTGATCCCCTGTGGTCTTAAGATCAAACTTGTAAATTCGGCATTTTCGTTGGTGGTACGCGAACAACCTTCCCCATTTATAGCGGTACCAGGAATTGGGATCGATCTCAACATATCTTCCATTTCTTGGGCATCACCTCTGCCACTAGCAAAGATTTTTGGTGCCTGTTGCGATCGCCATAAATTTGCGGCAATCTTGACCCTTGATTCTCGCAATAATTCACCTCTACCCAGAATGACAATGGCATCACTTTTACCAACAGCTTCAGATGGAAACTTCATGAGTTGACTACTGGCAAACTTGATCGCAGGCGTAGAGGTTAATACTAAGCTTAAAATTATTGGTAATAACGAAATAAAAGTGATTAAGGTCAAAACCTTTCGTAAATTTTTAAATCGGAGACGACAGATAATTACTAATCCTATAAATATGGCGATCGAAAATATTACAACTCTAGGCCCCAGAAAAATATCTGCTACTTCCCTTATGATATTTGTCCAAAGCAAAGTTGGGGTTTCACAAAGTTTTGGGTCTAGCATAAAGTTTAAGTTATTAGGATAGAATTCTAAGTACAAACTGACTATAGGTTTGCTGCCCCAAAGATTTCCAAGTCTATAGTTTATTATTTACCCAATCAATTAAGTAGTCACAGAATCAGTATGCACCCTTCTAAGCTAGATCAAAAATATCACATAGTCACCTTGGGCTGCCAAATGAATAAAGCTGACTCCGAACGGATGGGGGGCATATTAGAAACTATGGGATATAGTGCCACGGATGAAGCTGACGAAGCTGACTTAGTTTTATACAACACCTGTAGTATTCGAGACAACGCTGAACAAAAAGTCTATTCCTATCTGGGCAGACAGGCAAAACGTAAGCACAGTAACCCTAACTTAACCTTAGTCGTAGCAGGTTGCGTGGCTCAGCAAGAGGGAGAAGCTTTACTCCGCCGTGTACCTGAATTAGACTTAGTAATGGGACCCCAACACGTTAATCGCCTAGATCAGCTGCTAGCTCAGGTTTTTAATGGGAACCAAGTTGCAGCTACAGAATCTGCTTATATTGAGGAAGATATCACCACGCCACGCCGCCATAGCTTAATTACAGCTTGGGTTAATGTCATTTATGGCTGCAATGAATCCTGTACCTACTGTATAGTCCCTAGGGTTAGAGGGATTGAACAATCCAGAACCCCTGAGGCAATTCTCCAAGAAGTTAAAACCTTAAGTGCCCAAGGGTATAAAGAAATTACGCTGCTTGGACAAAATATAGATGCCTATGGACGAGACCTTGCTCCGAGCGCTCTAGGTGGAGGAGTTGGCGGTAAAATCACCCTTACCGACTTGCTTTACTATATCCATGATGTAGAAGGAATTGAACGCATTCGTTTTGCCACCAGTCATCCCCGCTATTTTAGTCCAAGACTAATTCAAGCCTGTGCCGAACTCCCTAAGGTCTGTGAACACTTTCATATTCCCTTCCAATCTGGAGATAACGAAGTCCTGAAGGCAATGGCACGGGGCTATACCCATGAAAAATATCGCCGCATTATTGATAATATTCGGGCAATCATGCCTGATGCCGCAATTACGGCGGATGCGATCGTGGCTTTTCCGGGTGAAACCGAAGCCCAATTTGAGAATACCCTAAGCTTAGTTAGCGACATTAGCTTTGATTTAGTGAATACCGCCGCCTATTCTCCCCGCCCTGGAACTCCTGCGGCAATCTGGGATCATCAACTTAGTGAAGAAGTTAAAAGCGATCGCCTGCAAAGACTTAATCATCTCGTAAACCAAAATGCGGCGGAGCGATCGCAGCGTTATTTAGGTAGAACCGAAGAGATACTAATTGAAGGTGTAAATCCCAAAAACCCTAATCAAGTTATGGGCAGAACTCGGGGCAATCGCATTACTTTCTTAAATGAAAACTCGCCGCACCTTATATCTGAAGTCATATCCCTTAAAATTATTGAAGCCAGACCTTTTAGCTTAACAGGGGTAAGGATTTAAACTTGCATTTATTTAGAGCTAGTTAGAGATACAGTAACTTATCAATAGGTAGCTATGCTTGACAAGATACTTGAAGAGATTAATCAACCTTCTAACTCTTTTATAGTCTGTGGATTGGGTAGTCTTGGTCAAAATTGTGTCGCTGCTATCCATGAGTTCGGGGGATGTGTGAGTGCGATCGAGCAAGAAATACCCTCAAGTTGGGAAGCTCCAGAGTTACCCAAACTTATAGGAAATCTAATTATCGGTGATTGTCGGCAGGCGGATATTCTTGAAAGTGCAGGAATTTATAAGTGTCGGGCAATTTTATTGGTAACTAGTAATGAACGCGTAAATATTGAAACTGCCTTTGCGGCGCGATCGCTTAATCCTAAAATTCGTTTAATTGTGCGATCGGCTAAACAAAATTTAAATGACTTACTCGCGGAGCAATTAGGAAACTTCATAGCATTTGAACCTACTCAACTCCCAGCCCCTGCCTTTGCCCTTGCTGCTTTGAGTGATGAGATTATGGGCTTTTTTACCTTGGATGGGCAGTTAATGCGAGTTGTGCAGCAGCAAATTAATCGGAAGCATAAATGGTGTGAAGTTCGGATGGTTTACGAGCTGAATACCCGAAATCGGCGAATCTTAGACCATAAAGTTGGCGGGGAGGAGTCTGTTCTATTTAATCAATTAGAGCCTGATGCTCGCCTGATGCCAGAAGATATTCTAACTTATATTGAACTAGCAGATGTTGATGTTAGAACTCCAACAATTCAGAGGAAAGACTTCACCCAAAAGCTCGGCGAATTGACTAATAAATTACTTTGGGTAAATCTTCAAAAAAATCTTAGCAATTATGGCGCTTGGTTGAGAGAGAGTCGAACTAGGATGGCAGCAGCATTATGCGGATTAGTTGTTGTGTCTTTAATTATTATTGGCACTACATTATTTAGTCTTTACTATCCAGGTATAGGCTTTCTGGATTCCTTTTATGCCACGATCGCCCTCTTACTTGGCGGCTATGGGGATCTATTCGGTCAAATTATTAATAACGATCCTGCTCCACCTGGGCTCCGCTTTTTCGGATTAGCTCTTACCCTATCAGGTATTGCACTTTTAGGATTATTATATGGACTTTTAACTGAAAGCCTTCTGAGCGCAAGGTTTCAGTTTTTATCCCGCCGCCCCCCGATCCCAGAGCAAGATTATGTAATTTTAGTGGGATTGGGTCGAGTTGGGCAGGGAGTAGCAAAGCTTTTACAGGAATTTAAGCAGCCGTTAGTGGCGATCGCTAATTCCGAAGTCGATCCAACTTTATTTCCTAATATTCCTTTAATCGCAGGCAATATTACAAGTGCATTAGAAAAAATTAGTCTAGTCAAAGCCAAAAGCCTAATTGCCGTTACCGATGATGAGATGTTGAATTTAGAATTGGCAATGATGACCCATGTGGCTAATCCCCATAGCAATTTAGTAATTCGCACCTTTGAACGAAACTTTACAAAAAATCTAACTCAACTCTTGCCCTATGCTGATGTCCTTTGTGCCAATTCGATCTCGGCTGAGGCGTTTGTAGCAGCAGCATATGGGGAAAATGTGATTAGTTTATTTCGGTTGAATAATCAAACGGTTCTAGTCACGGAATATTGTGTGGAAATTGGCGATACTCTGAATGGAATGATTTTGGCAGAGGTTAGCTATGGCTTTGGTGTTATTCCAGTTTTGTATCAAGAACCCCAAGGGAAGGTTAAATTTATCCCCAGTGATGATATTCGGTTGGGAGATGGCGATCGCTTAGTAGTACTGGCAACAATTAAGACCTTACAGGCGGTTGAAGTAGGAACTTTAGCGGCTCCAACTTGGTATGTGTATATTGAGAAACCCTTAAATAAAGAAGCAATATTTGAAGGGGCAAATGTGATTGTCAGGGTTTGTAACTGCCCTATGCCCACAGCTAGATTGGTAATGGAAAATCTGCCAAGTTCTCTAGATTTACCTTTGTATAAGTTACAGGCTCAACGCTTAGTGCGAGAACTTCTGAAGTCACAGGTTTCGGCTTACATTATTAATTCTTAGAAAAGTATTAGCTTAGAATTATAGGACTTACGCAGCATACAAAGAAAACCTATATTTAAAGGGGGTTTGGGGCACAGCCCCAATTGAGGGCGAAGCCCTCAAACTCCCTCCCACTAAGTTTCTGTAAAATTGAGTGCGTAAGTCCTAAATTAATTGATTCACATAGAAAAGTTTTGATTTACCATTAGTGATAAAGAAGCTGTGCTTGAACTTGTGAAGCATTTACCTACTACTGTATCTTTGAGCGAAATTTTACGACAGATTGAGTTTATTTCTGCGGTTAAAGATGGATTAGACGAAATTGATCGAGGAAAGGGCTTATCCATCGAATCAGTTGAGCAAATGATGGCTGCATGGTCTACACCGTAATTCTCTCCCCTAAATCAGTTGGAGATTTAGAAGCGATCGCTTTTGCTAAGATTTAGTATATTAAAATTTGAATTCTGAAACCTATGCTGCTACTCCCTTCCCACCATAGAAATATACACAGTTTAAAAGGGTGCATCTCAGTTTTGCAGTGAGTAAATATGCTTAGGAGGAGAAGAAGAGAAAAACCCATTAAGATAGGCAGAGCGATGTTTGAGAACTTGAGGAACATTTTTAGAAGCCCATTGCGCTCCAGAAATTTGTCCCCGC
>JBBQHY010000028.1:0-14069 GCA_038324415.1 Pseudanabaenales cyanobacterium
GTTTGTCTATCAACTTTCTCTGTTCTTCTACCAGCCGACGTAAACCTTCCGTGACTGGGGTATTTGTTTCGACTAGGTTAGTATTGCTGTTGATACTCATCTCTTTGTTAAACCAGATTTTGCCTCTTTTGGCAACTCCCCTATTTTATCAGTGGTTATTGAGACGTTACGACCTATCCCCCATTTTATCAACCTCAAATTGTGGCGGATGCAATTCTATATGTGGCAGAGAATCCCACGCGCGACTACATTGTGGGTGATGCAGGCATAATCTTAGACATAATCCAAAAGGTTTCTCCTTGGTTAGTAGATCAGGCATTAGCTTTGACCTACAACTTTGCCCAGCATACTGATCAACCTAAGGCTGAAAGTGACCCAAATAATTTGTTTGAGCCAGTTTCTGAAACTGAAGGCTACGATCGCGTGGAGGGTGATTATAGTAATTTGACAATTCCTAGCCTTTCCGATTGGATAAATCAAAACTCTCCTGTGAAGTGGGGGTTAATTGGCTTAGGCTTGCTGGGAGTTTCAGCGTTAGTTACCTTGGGGCAGTTAAAAAACAGCGCCAAAATCTAGACTGCTTCTCTTCCATGTTGACGCAATAATTCCATTAATTCTTCGCGATAGTCTTGGAAGATTGAGTGACGTTTCACCCCATGGCTACGTTCTGGTAAATTAATTATTATCTCTTTTCTCACAGTACCTGGGCGAGACCCCAAGGCATAGATGCGATTTGCCAGAAAAATTGCCTCTTCCACGTCATGGGTGATCATAAAAATTGTGATGTTTGTGCGTTGCCATAGATCAATCATAAATTCATGCATAGATTCTTTGGTATGGATATCCAAAGCCCCAAAGGGCTCGTCCATTAGTAAAACCTTAGGCTCTGATGCAAGGGCACGGGCGATCGCCACTCGTTGATTCATGCCTCCAGATAGTTGTTTTGGTAATGCTTGGGCAAACTGGGTTAGTCCCACTACGTTTAGGTAATAGCTGGCTTGTTCTCGGCGTAATTTTTTCGGTACCCCTAATAACTTCAAGCCAAATTCGGCATTTTCTAAAACCGACATCCACGGATAAAGGGTGTAGTGCTGAAAGATCATGCCCCGATCGTGTCCAGGGGCGGTAATTAATTTGCCATCAATCCTGACTTCTCCCGAAGTAGGGCGATCGAGTCCAGCGATCTGACGCAGTAAGGTGGATTTACCCGAACCAGATGCGCCCACAGCACAGATATATTCACCTTGGGCGATCGCCATGTTTATATCATTTAAAACAATCAGCTCACCGCCTTTGGTGGGAAAGCTTTTACAGAGATTGTTAATTTGCATATACATAATATAATCTCCCTATTTTTCTGTGTATCCCATGAATTTGCGCCATAAATCCAAGTGCCTATCGTTTTTGACTTGCCCATTTACAGGAAACTCGAATCATCGCTTGAAAAAATAAATCGAAGGATAAACCAATTACGCCAATCACGATTAGTCCCACAAAAATCTCATCGGTTTTAAGAAATCTCCCCGCTACGCTGATGCGCCTACCTAATCCTTCGGTTGCTGCAATTAGTTCAGATACAATTACCAGTTGCCACGCTGCCGCCAAGTTAATTCGACAAGCATCTAAAATCCCAGGGGTAACGTAAGGAAATATGACTTGAAAAAGGGCTGAAGCCTTATTACCTCCTAGAATATAAGTGGATTCGATTAATTCCTTTGGTACAAATTTAACCGTATCCATAACCATTAGGGAGTTAAAGAAAAACACCCCAATAAAAATCAGCATAATTTTAGGCTCTTCACCAATGCCCAAATAGAGAATTAGTAACGGGATAAAGGCGGGGGCAGGCATATAACGGACTAGTCCAAAGAGCGGCTCTAGTAATGCCCGAATACTGGCAAAGCTTCCCATTAATACCCCGATAGGAATGGAAAATAAAGCTACAAATAAAGCTCCTACTCCAACGCGCCAGAGGCTTGCGATCGTATCTTTCTGAAGTTCACCCGAATTCCATAACCTTATAAATGCCGTAATTACTTGACTAGGAGATGGTAAAAACTTGGCATCTATATTTCCAAGACTACTGACTCCCCACCAAATTAAAAACGGTAGTGCGATCGAGGTAATAGTTAGGGCGGTATTGAGGCGTGGCGGAATTTCTTCGGCAATTTGCCAGAATACTCCATGACTCACCTTTTTGGGTTGAAAGAACTCACGAATGGATTTAGGAGGTTCAGTCATAGCTTTTAGGATTAAGATTTTTGCGCTTTGTAGGCTTTGATAAAGCGATCGTCAAATAACTTACTCAAATCAGGTGAGGTTTTAACTAACCCCACATCATTGAGGAATGTACTCATTTCTTGAGCTGCAAATTTTAACGAAGTCCTATCCTTTCCATCCTCAAATGCTTTAAGATTCTCTTCAATTGTGAAGATTTTGGTACCATCTGCATATTGTTTATATTCTTCAAGGCTTACACCTGCTCGTTTCGCCATAATTTCGTTTGCTTTATCAGGATTTGCTTTGATGTAATCCAGAGTTGCAAACCAAGAATTTACCATTGCTTGAACCTGATCGGGATGGGCATCAACGAACTTACGAGTGAATACTAAGTGATCGGAAATTGCTCCTGGGAAGTCTTTAGATGTGAACAGTTCTTTACTCCCTTCCAGTTTAAGTGCCTGAGTTGTAAAAGGTGCAAATACGGCAACAGCATCTACCTGTCCAGCCACAAAGGCAGTAGCAGCTTTACCAGTCTCTAGGGGCACAAATTGAATATCCTTAGGCGATAAACCAGCCTTTTTCATACCCAGCAATAGTAAGAAATGATCGACAGTTCCTTCTTCTGCTGCCACTTTTTTACCTTTGAGATCGGCGATGGAGTTTATACCTTTACGCACGATAACTTTATCATTTCCAGTAGAGTTGTCATTAACCAAAACAACGACTTGATCGGCACCTCCCGCAACTGAACTTACGGTATCACCTAGGGTTTGACTATTGGCATCAATTTGCCCCGCAGTTAAGGTACTGATAGATTCGAGATAGCCATCGAACCATTTCAAATCTACATCCACCTTATTTGCCTTAAAGAGTCCTTGATCCGCACTCACCTGCCATGGAAACCAGCCAGGCCAAGCACTAAATCCTAGACGGACTTGAACTTCTTTTGGTGCAGTAGATACAGGAGTATTAGTTTGGATATTGCTTGCAGGGTTGGTGCAACTGACAGTCAGGGTCAAAGTCACAAAAAAGAGAAGAAGGGGAGAGATAAGCGATCGCAATTTCATAGAAACCTTAATGATGTGAATAGGACACAAAATAGAAAAACCCAGAAGAAAGACTCAGCATACCTTGCTGAAGCTCCTCCCGGGCTTTTATCCCGCCGTGTAACTAACTAATCTTAAAATCCGATACAGAATAATTAGGAGATAGTTAGCCTGCTTCTCTTGGACCAGCATTTGAATTTTTAGGCAAATCGGAACCCTAGAAGCAATTAAATTTTTAGTGTGGGCAAATTTCTTGAGTAGCTTGATTAGTTAGATAAGCTTTAGACTTTGCTTTTGAGCGTAAGGTATCAACTAGTGTAAAAATAATTTGTATTCTTAAATACAAATATTAAATATACTTTTATCTAAGTCCATCTGAGTATAGATTCTATTCATAACTAGTCAATTTATTATTGATACTCCCTTCCCAGTCAAAGATTAGTCTTTTGGGGGTGTGGGGGCTGCGCCCCCACGAAGAGGCTTTGCCCCTTAACCCCATTTAAACTGTGTATATTTCTATGGTGGGAAGGGAGTAGCGATCGCTTTAAAGACTCATAAATACTCAAATTCTTGATTTTTGATTTTTAGTGATTATAAGTATTGTGGCTATTGTACTAACACAACTTACCAAATAACTTATTAAATGTATTATTTGCTACAAACTACATTGATATTTAACGATATTGATATCTTAGTTAAAAATAAAATATTAGCTTCTAGGGTTCCGATCGCACTTTCAATTAATTAAAAATAGTTAATCCTAATATAATTAATTTTAGTATGATGACTGGTCCAAGAGAAGCAGCTATTGAATAGAAGAAATTAAGCTTCAAAAAGTAGCCACACGGAGGGGAAAAAGCCCGGGAGAGTCAAATAGCAGCAAACTCAATGGCGAGTTACTGTTCAGGACTTCCTGGGCTTTCGCTATTGTAGGTATGCTTCACAATTATTTCTTTAAGGAGTAAATCATGCTTACAAACACAAAATCTAATCTTGATCCACAACTAATAATCTGGGATGAAGAAATTCCAGGTGGCACCTATTGGTCTCGGATTATTAAAAAAGGTACAACTATACGGATTACTACACCACAAGGCTCTAGAGGGATCTCTTTCCTATGCTATAACGCTGATAATGTGATCGAACGCTACAATGCCGCCGATACTGCCAAGATTCAGTATAATGCTTTCTTGAAAAAAGGGAAGTTATTATATTCTGATATGGGAAGAGTCTTATTTTCGATTACCGTAGACATCTGCGGTAATCACGATACTTTGTCTGGCTGTAGTAATGTGATGACTAACTCAGCAAAATACGGTGAAGAGAGTTTCTACAGGAGTTCCCGCGATAATTTCTTGCTTGCCTTGGCAAAACGGAATATGGGTAAACGAGACATTATGCCCAATGTGAATTGGTTTGCTCATGTTGCCGTTGATGGCACGGGTAATCTGGTGTGGGCAGAGAAAGTAGCTCAGGCTGAGGATTTTATTGATTTGCGCGCCGAAATGAATGTGTTAGCGGTGCTTTCCAATACGCCCCACGTGCTTGATCCGAGTCCTATTTACGATCCAAAGCCAATTCAAGTTACGGTTTGGAATTCGACTGTACCGCAGAGTAATGATTTGTGTCGTACTTCTTGTCCAGAAGCAATTCGGGGATTCCAAAATACCGATGCTTATTTTGAAGAATTATCAGTTTTAGCTCATTAGTTTTTATACATAACTTGGAGAATTACATTATGTTGGCAACATCAATTGAACTAGATCTCAAAGCAGCTATTTACAATCAAGTGTTACCTGCTCGTCGTCCGTGGATGCAGCTAATTAAGAAAGGTCAAACCCTGCGAATTATAGATTTGGGGGGAAATCAAGCAGTGGATGTGTTGATTTATAATGCGGCTGATACGAGCGATCGCTACTCGGCACCAGACACAATTCGGAATCAAGGCAATATTTTTATCACAACAGGGACAAAGCTGTATTCCAGTGATGGCAATGTGTTGATGACGGTTCTTAAGGATACCTGCGGAAAGCATGACACATCGGGTGGAGCTTGCAGTCGGGAGAGTAATTCTGTGCGCTATGGCTTGGATAAGAAGTGGCTCCATGCCTGTGTGGAGAACTATCTCTATGCACTGAAGGATTACGATATGGGTAAACAGGATTTGGTGAGTAATATCAATTTCTTTATGAATGTGCCTGTGAGTGAAGATGGAACTTTGCAGATTGTGGATGGGATTTCCGAATCAGGAAGCATTGTGGATCTGCTGGCGGAAATGGATGTGTTATTCCTAATTTCTAATTGTCCCCAGATTAATAATCCCTGCAATGCCTATAATCCTACGCCGATTCAGCTAATGATTTGGGATACTTAATGTCTGGCGAGACTAATCTATGGGTTTTGTTGAAATCAACGCAGCCAGTTCTAAGGGACGGAGAGTATGTATTTTGTACAGTTAATCAAAAATTGGATGAGCTGGTCGAATTGAATCCGATCGCCTTTTTTCAAGAAGATGAAGGTATGACGTTAATTCTACTTCGTGAACAAGCAGATCAGGCTGCACTCTCTTATAATTCTACATTTCGGATGATTACTTTATCGGTACATTCGAGTTTAGAAGCTGTGGGATTTATTGCGGCGATCGCTACTAAATTATTAGAACATCAAATCAGTACCAATCCAGTCTCAGCTTACTATCACGATCACCTATTTGTCCCAGCTACGCAGGCGGAAAAAGCTATGGAGTTACTAAATAACTATGTTCTCTAAAATTTTAATTGCCAATCGTAGTGAAATTGCCTGTCGGATTATTCGGACTTGCGATCGCCTATCAATTTCCTCAGTCGCTATTTATTCTGAAGCAGATACTTATACTCTTCATGTTTCGATGGCAAGTGAAGCAGTGGCGATCGGTGGAGCATTGGCAACAGAGAGTTATTTGCGATGGGAAAGAATTTTAGAGGCAGCGAAACAGACAGGGGCAGAGGCGATTCATCCAGGGTATGGATTTTTAAGTGAGAATGCCGAATTTGCAGAAGCTTGCGCGCAGGAAGGAATTGTTTTTATTGCTCCGACTCCTGAACAGATGCGAAGTTTCGGTTTAAAGCATACTGCCAGAGAGTTAGCCCAACAAAATCAAGTGCCTTTATTGCCTGGAACTGGTCTTTTAGCAAGCGTAGAAAATGCCTTAGAGGAAGCGGATCGGATCGGTTATCCCGTGATGTTGAAAAGTACGGCAGGTGGAGGAGGAATAGGTTTACAGCTTTGTCGGAGTCGTGAACAGTTACCAGAATTATTCGCTACGGTACAAAGACTTAGCCAAAATAATTTTAAGCAAAGTGGCATTTATTTAGAGCGATATGTAGAGACTGCTAGACATATTGAGGTGCAGATTTTTGGCGATGGCAAAGGCAGAGTTTTAACATTGGGCGATCGCGATTGTTCGATCCAAAGACGAAATCAAAAGGTAATAGAAGAAACTCCTGCCCCAAATATTAGCGAGGCTCTGCGCCAACAGCTTTACGATGCCGCATTAAGGTTGGGGAGATCGGTAAATTATCAATCAGCAGGAACCGTAGAATTTGTATTTGATAATCAAAGACAAGAGTTTTATTTCTTAGAAGTGAATACGCGGCTACAAGTTGAGCATGGAGTCACGGAGGCAGTTACGGGCATAGACTTAGTGGAATGGATGATTCGTTTGGCAGCAGGAGATTCCAGCTTTTTAGATATTTATCAACCTACACCTTTGAATTATACAAGGGGACATTCGATCCAAGTACGGATTTATGCCGAAGACCCAACTAAGAATTTTCAACCTAGTTCGGGAATTTTAACTAATGTAACTTTTCCTGAGAATGTGCGGTGCGATCGCTGGATTAAAACAGGGACAGAAATTACACCTTACTACGATCCCCTAATGGCGAAGCTGATTGTGCATGGAGTTGATAGAAGAGATGCGATCGCCAAAATGAAATTAGCTATCGAAAATTCTCAAATCACAGGAATAGAGACTAATTTAGATTATCTGTATCAGATTATTGATGATCCAAATTTCGCTTTGGGCAACCTCAGCACTCGCTTTCTTAACTCATTTACCTATCAGCCTCAAACTATAGATGTTATAGAAGCAGGAACCTTTAGTACGATTCAGGACTATCCAGGACGAGTAGGATATTGGAACGTGGGAGTGCCGCCATCGGGAGCAATGGATACTCTGGCATTAAGATATGCGAATCGCTTAGTCGGGAATCCAGAATTGGCAGCCGCTTTAGAATTTACAGTAAATGGAGCCACATTACGATTCAATAGGGATACGGTAATCTGCCTTACTGGTGCGGATATGCAAGCAGAATTAGATAATGCTAAAGTTCGACTATGGGAACCTATATCAGTTAGGGTGGGTAGCACTCTAAGGATGAAGGGAATTATCGGAAATGGACTTCGCACCTATTTAGCGGTTCAGAATGGATTTGATGTTCCAGATTATTTGGGCAGTAAATCTACGTTCACGTTAGGTAAATTTGGGGGACATTGTGGACGGACTTTACGTGTTGGTGATGTGCTTAAGCTTAACAGTGGTGACACTTCGACTTTACAACTTCCTCCATTATCAAGCGAATTGATTCCCGAATATCCTAGCCATTGGGAAATTGGTGTTTTGTCTGGTCCTCACGGCGCACCTGACTTTTTTACTGATGAAGATATGGAAATATTCTTCTCGACCGATTGGGAAGTACATTATAATTCTGCTCGAACTGGAATTAGATTAATCGGTGCTAAACCACAATGGGCAAGGAAAGATGGCGGAGAGGCGGGTTTGCATCCTTCTAATATTCACGATAATGCCTATGCGGTGGGAGCGATCGACTTCACGGGTGATATGCCGATTATTCTCGGAGTGGATGGACCTAGTTTAGGAGGATTCGTTTGCCCTGCCACGATCGCCCTCGCCGAACTTTGGAAAATTGGACAACTTAAGCCCAGTAATACAGTGCGATTTATCAAGATTACCCACGAGCAAGCATTACAACAGAAGCTGATCCAAGATCGACAAATTTCTGCGTTACAGATTCAGAACTCAATTCACAATTCAATAGCATCAAATATTATTCTGGATCGTTACTCTTCCTTAAACCTGCGATCGCTAAGTCAAGAGGCAATACTACATCAAATTTCTGCCAGTCCTAATCAAATTGCTGTGAACTATCGCCGTTCTGGGGATGACAATGTGTTGATTGAATATGGAGAGATGATACTAGATCTAAATCTACGCTTTCGGGTTCATGCTCTGATGGAATGGGTACAGAAAAATATTACACAAGGAATTCTTGACCTCACACCTGGAATTAGGTCGCTCCAAATTCATTATGATAATCAGATTTTAGCTCTAGAAAAATTACTGGAAAGATTGATTGTTGCTGAAACCGAACTACCTGCGATCGCCGATATTGAAGTGCCAACCCGCATTGTGCATTTACCTTTATCTTGGGATGATGCTTCGACTCAAGTTGCCATTGAGAAATATATGCGATCGGTGAATCCTAAAGCCCCTTGGTGTCCTAGCAATATTGAATTCATTCGTCGCATCAATGGTTTGGAAAGTATTGAAAAAGTAAAAGAGATTCTTTTCAATGCCAGCTATCTAGTTTTAGGATTAGGAGATGTCTATCTCGGCGCACCAGTTGCAACTCCCATCGATCCACGCCATCGCCTCGTTACCACAAAATATAATCCCGCTCGTACTTGGACACCTGAAAACGCTGTGGGCATTGGTGGAGCCTATATGTGTGTATATGGCATGGAAGGACCTGGCGGTTATCAGTTTGTCGGTCGCACAATCCAAATGTGGAATACCTATCGTCAAACTACTGATTTTGAAGCTGGAAAACCTTGGCTATTGAGATTCTTCGATCAAATTCGTTTCTATCCAGTTTCTGCCACAGAACTACGTCAACTTCGGAGCGACTTCATTCACGGTAAATTCAAATTACAGATTGAAGAAGAAGTTTTTAGCCTTAAAAAATATAATCAGTTTCTGGAATCTATCTCTGAATCAGCCATTAGTTTTAAGACAAAACAACAAGCAGCATTTGAAGCAGAACGCGATCGCTGGGCAGCAAACAATCTACTAGTCGAAGAATCTGATATTCCAATCCAAGTTGATAATTCAGAATATGAACTTCCTGCGAATTGCCAAATTATCCCATCCCCGATTCCAGCTAATGTTTGGCAAATCTTAATAGAAAAAGGAGCAGAAGTTAAAGCAGGCGATCGCCTAGTTATTTTAGAATCAATGAAAATGGAATTTACAATTACAGCCCCGATTACAGGAAAGGTCATTGAAATTTTTTGTAACCTCGGACAAATGGTTACCTCTGGACAAACCCTTGTGGTTATAGAAAGCCCAGCATCTTAAATAACTGAAGTTGGGGGCTTTAGCTCATTTTTCGGTAAGATAAAGATAATTATTTGACTCTACATATTTGACTCTACAAAACAGTTATGGAAAATACACTGGATACTCAAGCTTTAAGGCGATCGCTACAAAAATCTCCTAACTATCACCGCCAAGGCTTTGGGCATGAGGTGGAAGTGGAAAGCAATATGAAAACTGAGTATTACAGCGATCTGGTGCAAAAAATTCGAGATGCAAACTATATCTATGAGATTGGCAATGTCACCATATATTTAGCGCAATCCTTTGGTTTTTGTTGGGGCGTAGAACGAGCGATCGCCATCGCCTACGAAGCTAGAAAGCAATTTCCCACCGAGCGCATTTGGATTACCAACGAAATTATTCATAACCCTTCGGTGAATCAGCGACTCAAGGAAATGGAAGTACAGTTTATTAATGCCGATAGTGCAGGAAATAAAGACTTTTCTGTTGTCAAATCTGGGGATGTGGTGATTTTACCCGCCTTTGGTGCCAGTATCCAAGAAACTCAACTCCTGAGCGATGTGGGTTGCAAAATTGTTGATACTACCTGCCCGTGGGTATCTAAAGTTTGGAATCGAGTCGAAAAACATAAAAAAGCCGACTTCACTTCCATTGTCCACGGTAAATATAGCCACGAAGAGACGATCGCTACTATTTCCTATGCCAAAAGGTATCTGGTGGTTTTGAATATGGAAGAGGCTGAATATGTGTCTAGCTATATGCTCAAGGGTGGCGATCGCTTGGAATTCTTAGCTAAATTTAGTAAGGCAGTTTCTACGGGATTTGATCCAGATATTCACCTTGAACGACTGGGAATTGCCAACCAAACCACAATGCTCAAGGGTGAAACTGAGGCGATCGGCAAGTTATTTGAGCGCACGGTAATGATTAAGTATGGCGTAGAAAACCTAAATCAGCATTTTCTTAGCTATAACACCATCTGTGATGCCACCCAAGAACGCCAAGATGCCATGCTGGAAATTGTGGAAGAACCCCTAGATTTGATGATTGTGATCGGTGGCTATAACTCTTCCAATACTACTCACCTTCAAGAAATTGCGATCGCTAAAGGGCTTCCTTCATATCATATTGACTGTAGCGATCGGATTATTTCCGCCGAGATCATCGAGCACAAACCTCTTGGTCAAGCCCTTGAACAATCTGGTAACTGGTTGCCGACTGGGAAAGTCAAAATTGGCATCACCTCTGGAGCTTCTACTCCTGATCGCGTGGTTTCAGATGTCATTGAAAAAATATTTACACTTAAAAACTCAGATTAAATTTAGATAACGATCGCCTAAGATTTGAGTAATAATCAAATATTTTAGAGGGAGTTCTAACTTGGTACAGGATACGAGCAGGATTATTGATGGCTTTCACGCTATGTCTGATCCACTGCGGATTAGGGTATTAGAGCTTTTACGATCGCAGGAATTGTGCGTATGTGATCTGTGCGAGCATCTGGATAATATTAGCCAGTCTAAGTTATCGTTTCATCTTAAAACCCTGAAGGATGCTGGTTTAGTGCGATCGCGCCAAGACGGTCGTTGGATTTATTACAGCCTCAACCTAGCTCAGTTCGTGATTTTGGAGCAATATCTTTCAGAATATCGTCGCTTTAGTCAAGTATTACCCGTTCATATCTGTGCTGATTAGGTTGAGATTAAATTTTATTTTTTATTATGTCCTTGTAGCCTTCACATATCAAGAAAATCTGAAATATTAAATTAAAGTACTTTGGAATAATGGCGATTGTTAATTTTAAGGCTTAAAATCTTGTAATCATATATATCAATTAAACTTGATATGATAAAATAAAATTATCACTGAATATAAATTTATGAAGAATTTAATTAAAGACTTGTGGCAAGTACCTAGGTTATTTGGACTTCTACCAATAATTTCTATTGCGCTCACGTCTGCTATAGTTCCTTTGTCTACAGCATCAACAAAAATTGATGACTTAGTCAAAATTGATGGTTCGAGTACGGTTTATCCGATTACAAAAGCGATCGCCAAAAATTTCATAACTTCCAACCCAACTGCAAAAATCGAGGTTAATTTTTCGGGTACATCTGGAGGATTTAAAAAATTCTGTGCGGGAGAAATTGATATAAATGATGCCTCTCGACCCATAAATCTAGAAGAAATGGCTGCTTGTAAAAAAGCAGGAATATCCTACTATGAGCTACCAATCGCTTATGATGCATTGACTGTAGTGGTAAATCCCAAAAATACTTGGGCAAAAGATATTACCGTTGCCGAGCTCAAGAAAATCTGGGAACCATCAGCCGATGGTAAAATCAAACGCTGGAATCAAATTCGTCCTGAATATCCAAATCAACCCATCAATTTATTCGGAGCAGGCAAAGAATCAGGAACCTTTGATTACTTTAATACAGCAATTAATGGCAATTCTAAAGCTACACGTAAAGATGTAACCACAAGCGAAGATGATGATGTGCTGGTAAAGGGAGTGAGCAAGGACGCAAACAGTCTAGGGTACTTCGGTTTTGCCTACTACGAAGCTAATACCAAAAACTTAAAAGCCTTAGCTGTAGATAATGGCAAGGGCGCAGTTCTTCCTTCACGAGAAGCTGTAGAAAAAGCTAGATATCAACCTCTATCTCGCCCTCTATTTATCTACGTCAGTGCCAAATCCATGAGAAAGCCAGAAGTTAAAAACTTTATCAATTTCTATCTTAAAAATGCTTCTGAATCTGTGTCAAAAGTTGGCTATATTCCTTTACCCTCTAAAGGCTATGAACTAGCACAAACTCGTATCAATTTAGGCAGAGTTGGAACAGTATTTGCAGGAAAAGAAGCATTGAATCTGACTATTATGCAATTATTAGGAAAAAATGTAAGTTTTTAAATCTTTGAACTAAACTTAATACATCAAATTTATTTGAAATGAATATTATGGTTAAAAATTCCCACTAAAAAAGTTAGCAGATATTAAAGATAAAAATTGATGAAACCAAGTTCAAAATATCTATCTGATTCTGATTGGCGTGAACTGATGGCGGAGGCGATCGGTACCTTTATTTTGGTATTCGCTGGCACTGGAGCCGTGATGGTCGATGAAATCAGTAATGGCAGCATTACCCATTTAGGAGTTAGCTTTGTATTTGGGGCAGTGGTAGCAGCTCTCATCTACGCTTTAGGGCATATCAGTGGCGCTCACTTTAACCCTGCCGTCACCTTAGCTTTTTGGACTAGCGGCTTCTTTCCTTTATATAAAGTCTTACCCTACTTTTTTGCACAAATTATCGGGGCGGTATCTGCTTCGGTGGTCTTAAGGTTCTCTCTAGGGGCGATCGCAAATCTCGGCGCGACTTTGCCCCTCCACGACAATTGGTTACAGTCTTTGATTTTAGAAATCATTTTGACCTTTATATTGATGCTAATTATTTTCGGTTCTGGTTTAGATCGCAGATCTCATACTGGGTTTGCAGGAATAGCGATCGGGTTAACTGTGGGCTTGGAAGCAGCTTTCATGGGCGCAATTACAGGCGCAAGTATGAATCCCATCCGTTCCTTTGCTCCAGCATTGGTCGCAGGAATTTGGCAACATCAGTGGGTGTATTGGGTAGCTCCGATCGTTGGGGCACAGATTGCCGCCATCATTTACGGACAACTTTCCAATGGTTTTAAAGATTTTGAAAAATGTTCGGAGGAAATATGAAAAGAATTATGTTTGTGTGTAAGAAAAACTCACGTCGATCGCAAATGGCAGAAGGATTAGCTCGTACTTCAGGTAAGGATAAAATTGGTGTGAGTAGCTCTGGATTAGCTTCTAGTCAGGTCGATCCGATTACAGTGGTAGTGATGAAAGAGATTGGCATAGATATTAGTTCCCAAACTTCTAAACCTCTCAGTGACTTTAATCCTGAAGATTTTGATGCAGTCATTTCTTTGTGTGGCTGTGGCGTGAATTTGCCTGAAGCTTGGGTATTGCGAGATATATTTGAAGACTGGCAACTAGACGATCCAGAGGGGCATTCCATTGAGAAATTTAGAGAAGTACGAGATCAAGTGGAAGCAAAAGTGGAAAACCTGATTTCAGTGATGACAGCTTAACTATTATGGAAACACAACCGATTAATGAAAATCTCTGGTGGGTGATTCCTACTAAATTAGCAGGAGTTCGTAAACCAATAGAATCGGAGATGAACGAACTCAAGGGAATGGGCATTGGGGGGATTGTCTCGGTGATTGATGACCCTTCTAATCTTGATATGTATGAACGTATAGGCTTTCCTTATCTTTGGCTTCCAGTAAAAGGAGGGACTGCTCCAAGTGTTGACCAAATTGCATCTTTAAGTCAGTTTATTCAGCAGCAAAATGACCTAGGCTTA
>JBBQHY010000029.1:0-13768 GCA_038324415.1 Pseudanabaenales cyanobacterium
AACTGCTGAAGACCCACCTCGAAAAAGTCATACTTGGTTTGTGGGCTATGCTCCTGCGGATAAACCTGAAATCTTAGTAGTTGTATTTGGCGAAAACTCAGGAGGTGGGGGCGGATCTCTAGCGGGTCCCAAGGTACTCAACGTAATTGAGGCATATATGAGATTAAAAAAAGCTCGAAAATCCTAGTATAGAATCAGGAAGGTTTTGAGCAATTGCCTATTTATCTATAAATGTCGTCATCTTAAAGCATTGTGTTTTAATCACTTGGGTAAATTCCCCGCCCCTTAGGGCGGCTTTGAGTTAATATTTCATTTCAAATCCGCCACAAAAAGGGTCGCAGGGCCTAGCCCCGTTATGGTTTTTACTTTTCTATCTGTGGTACGTTTGATCGTAATTCGCTGTATATATTTAACTGGGATATTGTTTAGCGCAAATCGATCATCCAATCACCAATCCATTTGAAATAAAATAATTGCCAAAACTTAAAACGAAATCGCCCATGCTGAACTCAAAGTGGGATCGCAAATTACGGCCCTCAGGGGTATGCTAGACTACTCATGAAAAACTTAATGATCGGGTAGGTTCAGCAGTTAAATTCATCAACTTATGTTGCGATCGCTTAAAGTTACTGATAGTTGGCTTAAAAAAGTTAAACAAGCTCTAAGTCGTTATGATTTCTCTAGCCAAAAAGCTCTAGCTGAGGAATTAGAGATCCCATCGCGAAAAGTTAGTGATTTTTTTAATGGGAAGTCGATTGAGTATGAAGTTTTTGTGGCAATTTGTGCAAGATTGGGATTAGATTGGCAAAAAGTAGCAAAGGTTCCGACTGAAAAAGTTAAAAATAACAATCTCTCTTCTCAAATTCAAGAACCAAAACTTGAAATAGCTGTTGAATTAAGTGCTGAATTATCTAAAAAGATGGAAGACCAAGTTAAAAAACCTGAAGGTATTCCTAAGTTAGCCTCCAGTTTATTTAGGTCTTTTGACTCTCAAGACCATATTGCTCGAAAAAAAATTATAAGTACTATACCTTCTATAACCCCATCCGAGCAGCCATCTAGCCAAGTAAGAGAGCCATATCTTGATCGATTGGTTGATCAAGTATTAACTGAACAGCCTGCTGAAAAGATTATTGAAGAGGTTATTGACGAAGAAGCTAAGGTTCAAGATCAAAGAAAAGATATTACCAGTGATCCTCTGCTCGCCATATCTAACCAACAAGATATTAACCAAGACATTACCAGCGATAACCAAATTCAAGAACTATTAGACATAAATCCCGATCTTCCTACGATCGCCTCCGATGTCCTTAATCCTAAAACTATTGCCCAAATCCAAGAGTTAATGGGTATGGACACAAATACAAATAAGAGTGATTCATGCCCTCAGGTTTTAGAAGCACCACCTCATAAATCTAAGCAAGCTTCTAGGGAACAGGCAGCAGTTCCGCAGAGGATCCCTGAACAGGAAGAGCTCAAAAAAACAGTGCCAACTATTAATAAAGTTATTGAATCTGAGCCTAAATTTGTTTCATCTATTCCAGATAATCTAGAACCTATATTCGCCGCCTTCAATGGCTCCTGTCTCAATCAGGATTGGGATACGGCAGCAGCTATAGTTAACAGTATTAATCTGACACATATTAAAAAAAATTCAGATTTAGTTCTAATTTTAGTATTGTATAACCAGCTTCTACCCCTGAAATGGCAGGATGGAGAGCAAAAAATTAGCGATCGCCTCAGTCATTGGCAGGTTTTAGCCAATGCAGGAATGACAGCTTTTTACCTAGAAAAACATACAGAAGCTCTTGCTTACTATGAAACAGCCCTAGCGATCGCCTCTATATTAGATACAAATACACCCCTAAAAATTAAAGCTTGGCATGGCTTGGGGATGATTTATCAAGCGGTTGCCCAATATGAAAAGGCGATTAAATATTTCCAACAATCTCAACTTTTAGCCAAAGAAGCTCAACACCATAGCTTACAGTTGCAAGCATTAGGTAATTTAGGCAATATTTACTATATTTTGCGCCAATATCGAACTGCGATCGCCTATTATCAAGAGCTTCTAGAATTAACTGAAACAGAAAAACCTCACCAAGATTTAATTAAAGTTGAATTTTCCACCATAGGCAACCTTGGCAATGCTTATTACAACCTTAAGGAATATCAAAAGGCAATTAACTATCAACAAAAATACTTAGAAATTGCCCAAATGACTGGTAACTCAGAAAAGGAGGCAGGATGTTTAGTGAGTTTGGGCTTTTCCTACTATTCTGTGGGGTTGTATCAAACTGCAGTCGAAAACTTCCACAATGCCAGAGCGATCGCTGAAAAATATACCTATCCACCACGGATCCAAATTTCAGTATTTTCGGGATTAGGGCTGACTTATCAAGCTCTTAAAAAATATGCTACGGCAGTTGTCTGCTTTCACAAATGTTTAGAAACTGCTAAAAAAGTAGGCGATCGCTCGTCTGAAGTTAAAGCTTTATATAATCTACGCAGAGCCAACTCCTATCAACACGCTTAAAATTAATTAGAAAATTAACTAGAGAATTAACTAGATTAATCGTCAATATCTCGCACATCAACAGGAATAATAGAGCCGTTGGCAACTTCCATTAAGCGTTTGCGCTCAAAATGATTAAAAATTATCCGACCAACACCCGCCAAAGGAGGAGCAATCAAAGCCCCGATCACACCTAATAATTCCGCACCAATAATAATTGATAACAACAACTCAAAGGGATCAAGATTTAGATAGGGACCAACTAGCCAAGGCTGTAAAATCCAAGCCTCAATTTGCTGCAATAAGAATGAAACCCCAATCACTGCAACTACTTTAACAATTCCCATACTCCATGAGACGATCACCACAGGAATTAAACCTAAAATTGGTCCGACAAAGGGAATTAAATTAGAAACTGCTACTAATAAACCCAATGCACCTGCAAAACCCACACCTAAAACCATTAATGCTAAATAAGTACAAAAGCCCAAAAGCGTTGATGTGCCTAGTCTACCAAGCACGTATGCTCCCAAACAACGATTGATCGGCGGCATTAGTGTATACACTTCAGTTTTAACTTTTTCCGAAAAAGGTCTAAGTACTTTTTTAGCTAATTCTTGAGAATTAATTACCATGTAACCCGTAATTAACATCGTCAGTAAAACAATGCCCAAAGTATTAATAAAACCAAAGGTAAATCCAACAGTTTGATTAGCTATTTCTCGACCTAAATTTTGCACCTGATCAAGTACCGAGCTTGATCGCAAAAACTCTTGAATTTGTTGGGGCTTAAGATTTAGTAAAGGAATATTTGTGACACTAATCTTAGAAACTAAATCAGGAACTTGAGTTAAAAACTGCCCTAATTCTAAAATTAATTGAGGTGCAGGGGCAATAGTTAATAAAATTATTAATAATAAAACTACATAAATAACAAGAACTCCCGAGCATCGCCTAATTCTATATTTTTCCATCTGATCTAAAAGCGGAGTAATTGCCGAGGCAAAAAATAAACTAACTAGTAATAATTGCACCGTCTGTTTTAATCGCCATACTAAGTAAATAGCGAAAATAGCGATCGCTCCACGCTGTAGATATTTCCAAATTTGCTCTTTATGATTGGTCATGAATTAACTTAGATAGATTCATTTTGATCAGGGTCATTTCACTCTAGGTTTAGGCGACAACTTTAGTTGGTTTCAACCATCAGATGCTAAATTTTCTGAAGTCTGAAATGGCGCATTCTTGTATATCCACAAAATATGAAATTTAGAATGAAACAGCCCTGTCATTTTGATATAGTTACGCTACAAGAATTTGCACAATCTTCATACCATTATTCGATATTATATGTTCAAGCTGACTGAGATTTAAATTAATAATATATGCAAGGCTCTAAAATTCTAGTTTTTGCTACTAAAGGCACTAGTAGCAATGAAGAAAAACGAATTATTGAACTTCTGCAGAAATTTGATATACATATAGTGGCATTTAGCCCAAATCAAAAATTTTATAGCTATCTGGAAATTCTTCAACAAGCCAAGGAAATAAAGCCTTCTTTAGTAGTAATGGAAGGAACAGGTATATTCGGAGGTTTAGCCTGCCTATATTTGCGAATATTTAAAGGAATTCCCTTTGTTTTTAGTAGTGGTGATGCGATCGCTCCATTTTTATCTTTGAACTATCCTTTATTGTTACCTTTTACACTTTTATATGAAGCAACACTCTATCGTCTTTGTCGAGGATTTATTGGCTGGACTCCCTATCTTGTGGGTAGAGCTTTAACCTTCGGTGCCCCAAGAGCAATGACGGCAGCAGGGTGGGTACATTTTGAGCGAAGCCTTGAAAAATTAGCAGAAAGTCGTAAAACCATTCGTACCGATCTAGGAATTCCTGAAAATGCCATAGTGTTTGGTTTATTGGGGGCGATCGTCTGGAATCAGAGAGTTAATTACTGTTACGGCTATGAATTAGTTAAAGCATTTCAGCAAATTCAACGTCAGGATATTTACGTCCTCATTGTTGGAGATGGCAGTGGATTAAAGATATTGAAAGAGTTAGCAGATACAAACTTAGGTAACCGCATTTTTCTAACAGGAATTGTCCCTTTAGAAAAAGTGATTGATTATATGGCAGTCATGGATGTAGCAAGTTTACCCCAAAGTGTAGATGGGGTAGGAAGTTTTAGATACACCACTAAAATTTGCGAATACATAGCGGCAAGATTACCGACTATGATTAGTCAAGTACCAGTTGGGTATGATGTCTGCGAAGATTGGGTTTGGCGTTTGCAAGGAAATAAGCCTTGGGGTAGCAAATATATCAGTGAAATTGCTAACTTAATGGAAAATATTACTGAATCAGAAATTCATCAGAAAAAAGAAGCTTTACCTAAATATATCCCACATTTTGATCCCAAGATTCAAGTTGAAAGAGTAACAAATTTCATTCAAGATATAACTTAGGACGAGGTAAAGAGTTAGAAGATAGGAACCTCATGAATTGTGTTTCTAAAGTCTTAATATGAACTACTGCAAAGGAATAAAACCCACTTGCTGCACAATTTGCTGCCCAGAGGTCGATAAAGTCAGATCAATAAATTCCTTAGCAGCAGGACTTGTTTCCTTTTTTGTTACCAAGAAAATTACGCGACTAATGGGATAAACACCACTTTTAGTTGCGCTAATATCTGTAGGTAAAACTCCCTCGATCGCTAGTATCCTCACTGTGCGTTGAGTTGCTACCTGTTGCACCGTACTGTAACCAATGCCATTTTTACCCAAGGCTCTTAGCATTTCCGTAGTTTCATCGCGGGGAAGAGTTGTGAAATTCTGACCATCTGGTGCAAAGTTATCACCTAGAAGCACTGCATCCTTGAAGAAAGTTTGGGTACCGCTATCTGAGGCTCTATTAATCACCTTAATGGGCTGATCGGCACCACCCAATTGGGACCAGTTCGTAATTTTGCCCTGAAAAATTCCCCGAAGTTGAACTAGAGTTAGCCCGCCTTTATAGGGATTATCTATACCCACAGCTACAGCCAAGGCGTCGCGAGCTATAGGCACACTGACTAAGCCTGACTGAATTTCCTGCGGTTTTAGGGGTCGAGAACTCGCTGCGATCGCCACTACTCCCCTACTAAGATTTTCTAAACCCCTATTAGTACCATTAGGCTTGCCATCAGGAACGCCAAAAGTTGTGGATAGATTCAAATTTGCTTGGGCATAGGCTAATTGCAAACGTTTAACCAAAGCCACCATCGTCACACTGCCGTCCATATTCAAAACTTTAGGATTAGGCAGGGAAGTTACTAAAGAAGCCGTAGCATTGGTACTATTCCCTTCTGTCGGAGTTCCTTTAACAACAGGAGGATTCTCAGAATTATTTAGAGATGTCTTAGGATCAGGGTCTGGAGGATTTTCTAATCCTTGTAACCCATTGGGATTATTTTTTGTGAAAAACCAATATCCACCCCCTGCTAAACCTGCTGTAATCAGCAAAGTTAGACCTAGTACCAAACCTTCATTTCCACTTTTTGCCATATAACATCTTGACTATAGGGAACTACAACAATTTAATAACTATTGTACCTGTGTTTTGTAGTGGAAAAGAGTAGTGGACAAGAAACCTAAGATTCATTAAAAGTGTCTTTCAAAACGGTACGGGCTGCTAATTGACTGCGGGTTGATGCCAAAATTTCGGCTTCCCTTCTCAGCCTAGCGGTGGTATCTTGGGTTTCCAGTAAAGCCTGCTGCTCCAAACTGGCTCCATGAAAATTACTGGCGATCCAATATGATAACTCAATCGGACTGCGGGGAATTTGGGGAAGTTCAATTTCCTGTTCAGTTAGCTTTTGGGATAAACGCACAACATCATCTAATAATTCTCGAACTTCAGTAGCTAATAAAAAAGGACTTTCATCACTAGGCGCATCTTCAATCCATTCAACTAAACCTACCCGAAATGGTTTTTCACGGGTATATTCTAAAACTCGAAATCGTTGCTGTCCCATGGTCAGGATCTTAAACCGATCATCAGGTAGACGATGGTACTGCAAAATTTGGGCACAACAACCAATATTGCTAGGCTGATTGGTCTCAGGATTCCACATCACAACTCCAAAGGTACGATCGCCCTCTAAAACTGAATTGATCATCATTCGATAGCGAAATTCAAAGATATGAAGCGGCAATGATTGCCCAGGGAATAACACTACTTCTGGTAATGGAAACAAAGGCAACTCTCGGACTGATATGGAAGAAGTTGAAGTCATTGCGGTTGGAACCTAGGGTGAACTAATAAAAGTTAACTGAACTTTATGAAACTTGACAGTGTATATAGACTAGCACTTCTGATAATCATTTAATTATTGCTATTTGCCGATCTGGGGAGTTTAACTATATAGCCTTACCCCTACGGGAGAGATCGAGTTTTTGCGTGAGTTCATCTTTAACCCTAGCTAAAATTGAAGCTTCGTCTAGACTAGCTAAAATCCGACTGACCACTGCCTTTGGTCCTTTGGTACCCCAGGATGCACCATTTGCTAAATATTCCTTAGTTACCAGACCGATCGCATAGCTGGAGACCCCTGCCACACTTGCCTGCATAATCCCGACTGAAATATAAAGCCCTGCCGTTAACCCTCCTGTAGCAATGGTTGATGCCCCAAATAAAGTTTTCAACGATCCTAGCCCCAAGGTTGTGAGCAATTCAGTCGCAGTAATTCCACCCATACCCACGGCAATTTTCTGCATTAAAGCGATCGCTCCCTGTTGATTCATACTAATTCCGTAAAGCTTAGACAAAGCCAAAATCATCGACACATCAATTATGGCGGTACTAACTAGATCGATAACTGTAACTGGACTAACAGCGATCGCTACGGCTTGAGTAATTACCCCATTCCAAATAATTTTATTAGCTCGACGATCCCGAATTGACATTTTGCGTTGAATTACCAACTCTTGGACATTATCAGCAAAAATCATGGAGTTCAATGCCACTAACGCCTTCCCTTCTCGATCTAACACTTCTAAAATTTTGACTTTTAATTCCTCAACTTGGGGCTTACCTACTACTAATTCCGCCGCCACCGAGCCATCCTCTTGCATAATTGCCTTGGGAACTAAAGGGGAAGCCGCAGTCATCACGATTTCTTCTGGTGAAAGTAGCTGTTTTACCCGTTCGTCCCGAATCTTGGCGTATATAGCTTGGCGATCGGCTGTAGGATACTGATCGGTTTTATTAAATACCAACAAAATCGGTTTGCTTGCCAACCTCAACTGGGACAAAGCCTCATACTCCACCTTGGTCATGTCACCAGCAATCACAAATAAAATTAAATCTGCTTGCTGTGCCACCGACTTAGCTAATTCTTCCCGTGCCTCTCCATCTACTTCATCAATGCCCGGAGTATCAATTAACTCAATCCTTGCCGAGCCTAAGCTTTTGAGGGAAACCCGTAAGATTTCTTGATTCTTCAGTCCCCCAATTTTTTCCCGTGATATTTGCCAGTTTGCACTTTGCTGCGATCGTGTCACCCCATGCACTGCCCCTGTCGCAAATACATTTTCCCCTAACAAAGCATTTAGTACTGAAGACTTGCCCCGTCCAACCATTCCAAATACAGCGATTTGAATTACCATCTGCTCTAACTTTTCCAACATCAGCTGGAGTTCAGCGATCTCTGGCTCTAATCCCTGCCGTTCCCTTGGAGTTAAATCTAGTTTACCGACTAAATCTCGCAGAGTGCGCTGTGCCTGTCGATAATTTAACTCTGACCGAATCTGATCAAAGTCACCAGAACCAGAAGAGCTAGAATTAGAATAATTGGAGTCATTGGGCATAACAGTTTTTACCGTGGGGAACTACTCATATTATCCAATTGTCATAGTTAGTAGTTAATCTAAAGTGCGAAAATCTCATTTGAAATCCTATTGAAAGATTATGAGATTGTGGCATTTTTAGTGTATATTCTCACACTAGCCGTTTGAAGTAATTAGTGTCATACCTCTCACCTTGGAGAAAATTTGTGTTTAAGTCAATAGTCAACTCAGTAGCAAGTGCAGCTACAATTTCCACTCTTGCGCTCATTGCCATTCCTACTTTTATTGCGCCTGTTCAAGCATTAACTGAAGCCCAAGTCCTTGAAAGACTGAATGGCATTCCCGTATTTACTATCACCGATGATAAAGGGTCTCCACTACTTGGATCCTCTACCCAATCGGGCAAGACTAAATCCCCTCAAGTATTATTATTTTTTCTAAATCCTGAGGATGCCCAATCAACTTTAAGCCAAATTAAAAAATCTAACCCCGCAGTTGGGAATAAGGCAAGGATCGTAATTCGCTCTATGAATGATGCCTATGATGTCATTAAAAAGAATCAAAACAAGAAAGAGATCACCTTTCAAATTGTCCCTGCTAAAGCCAGTGTAGAATCAGCTAAAACTATTCTTACTTCCCAAGGCAAGCCTGCTGACAAGTTACCAAATGTACCTGTCTTCTTTGCTACGGGGGGAAAAGCGAAAGATCAAGGACTATTAACCTTAGAGCAAAATGGTAAGCAACTTGTACCTTTCTTTTTTGATCAAAAAGATTTACAAGGCTTAATTGATAAAGCCAAGCAACAGCAGCCTGATGTTGCTAATGCAACTAAAATTCAAGTTACTTCTCTATTTCAGGTGCTCGACTCAATGGTAACCACCAAGGATAATAAGCCTAATCCTGATACCGAAAGGTTTACTTTTGTGCCTTCTCGCAGCGCCTTTGAGTATGTAGTTAAAAACCAGCCAGCTCCTAAGCCAACAGCTCCTAACCCTAAAAAGTAAGTAACTATTAGCCATGAAGCAGGCACTTTTATCCTTAATGGAGGGCTACGATGTACACACAAGTTAAAAAGCTATGCACATAAGTCTAAAGACTATTGCTATACAAGGCTTTCAAGATTTAAGCTTACTCTCAATAATTCAAGCTTACTGAGAGTAATGAACGAGAAATAAAGGTTTCAAAACCCAAAAATATCTCGAATCAGCTTAAAGGGGACTTGTGTGTACACGGCAGAATGGAGGGAGGGGTTTGAAGAGATTGAGGCGATCGCAATTATATATATTCTGAGGTGAGGTGGAGTAACTGTGGTTACAGAGCGATTAGAATCTGTAATTGTGGAAAGTGCCCACGGCATTACAATTTTAAAGTTACTCGAAATCTTAGAAGGAGAAGCGATCGCCAAGGAAGTTGCAAAAAAAATAGTATTTGCTTAATTCTTTAATTTTGATTTTTAATAAATTAGTGACCGATAAATGTCAGAGCAATTTTGTCTAGATGTCTTTATTTGCACCCACAATCCTAAGCCAAAGATATTCAGTTTAGTTTTACAGGCGATCGCAAATCAAACCCTTGATAAATCTGTTTATAAGGTCTGGATTATTGACAACGCCTCCTACCCAGCTATTCAAAATTCTAGCCTTACACCACTGACTCAATCTGGGGTTGAATTTGAAATTCTGAGGGAACCAAAGCTGGGAATCATTTTTGCTCGAACTCTGGCAATGCGATCGGGGAACAGCGACATCATTTTATTTGTGGATGATGATAATGAATTATCGCCCAACTATTTAGAAACTGCTCTAAATATTATGCAAAATCATACTGAAATTGGGATGTGTGGGGGGAAATTATTGCTTCCTCAAAACTATACATACCCGAGTTGGACAGAGCTAATTTTGCCATATTTAGCAATTAAAGATGCTGGGGAGGAATCTATATCTGGGTTTTGCGAAAATAACTACGATTGGAAAATATGGGAGCCGCCAACTGCGGGATCGGCTATTCGCAGGAGCATTACGCCAATCCTATTCACGATCCAAGAAAAAATCCCTAAAAGCCTAATATTAAGTCGACGGGGTAGAGGACTTTTGAGCTGCGAGGACTCTCTAATTGCCTACTCCGTCTATCAATCTGGACTCGAGTGTTCCTATCAGCCCACACTTCAGCTTAATCACCACATTCACTCTGGCAGATTCAAGTTCATTTACTTATTAAGGTTGATGTTTGGATATGGACGGAGCTACGTGTTACTGCGGAAAGCTTTGCATCAACCTATTAATATGGAAATGGTTGAAAATATTTCCAAAAGAATAGATTGGTGGCTAAAAAAACAAAGCGATCGCCGTTATTTAGCCTGTATGATTACTTGGGAATTGGGATTTGTTTTGGAGCTGCAATTTTACAAGCTTAGGACTTAAGCTCACAGCTCAACAACAAATGAAACCTGATGCAAAAATTAGTCTTCATGATCTTCATATGGATCACCTAATTTCTTACTTGGAGGACCAAAAGCAGTATAAACAGAAACAAGTGTTAGGCAGATCAGACTGCTGGCTACTGCTAATCCAATCGAAAGGGCATTTTGAGAATTTTCCATGATTGAAGAGTTAAATTATTAATTTATATTTAGATTTCTATCTTTTAGTATCATATAGTGGAATATCACAACTGTTGTATCTATTAGATATCTAGTTGAGACAAACCTCAAACTTAAACTCCGACCGCTAACTTCACTAAATATTGATTTTTGTCATCTTTTGGTAGGATTATACTAATTAAATAAAAATAAAATCTTTAGATATTTTTAACTATGTCACAACGCACTAAGCTCGGAGATATTCTCAGACCGTTAAATGCTGAATATGGTAAGGTCGCCAGAGGATGGGGAACGACTCCATTGATGGCACTGGCAATGTCACTTTTTCTAGTATTTCTTTTAATTATTTTGCAGTTATATAATTCCTCTTTGATTTTAGAAGGTGTTAATTTGAACTGGGGCGGCTAGATTAAGTTAGTCTGGATTAGTTCGTAGGGATGAGTAGCACTGGAGTTGCTATTCATCTTTTTTGATTTACAGGTTTGATTTGCAGGAACAAGTTTCTCGTTAATCAAATCTAGATTGCTTGGGTAGTAAGGAATTAATTTTGGAGAATTTATTAGATGAATGTTTTTGGTCTAGGATTACCAGAAATGATGGTGATCATGGTATTTGCACTTCTAATTTTTGGACCTAAAAAACTTCCAGAAATCGGACGTAGTGTAGGGAAAACCCTTAAGGGCTTTCAAGATGCTTCCCGTGATTTTCAATCAGAGTTTACCAAAGAAGTAGATCAGCTAGAAAAGGCTACACCTACTGCCACTTCTGATACAGTTAGTACAGCGAGTTCGGAAATCAATGCTGAACCTAGCACTGATGAATAATGCTGTCATGACTGGTCGTACTGAAGTTCCTAAAATTAGTCCACCACAAGTTAGTTTGCACGAGATTACTCTAATCATTGGACTTGGCAACCCTGGAACTGAATACGATCGCACCCGTCACAATGTTGGATACCTGTTTGTCGATCATTTAGCAAAACTTTGGGGCATAGATCTAGCATCTGAGCGTAAATTTAAGGGCATATATGGTGAAAAGAAGCCAATGCGTTTACTTAAACCCACAACTTTTATGAATTTATCAGGGCAGTCTTTACAACTTTGCTGTAACTGGTACAAGCTCGATCCCACCTCAGTTCTGGTCATATACGATGACATGGATTTACCTTTGGGAAAGCTGAGGATTAGAACGTCAGGTTCGGCGGGGGGACACAATGGCATTAAGTCAATTATTCAAGAGTTAGGAACTCAGGATTTTCCAAGGTTACGGATTGGCATCGGCGGAGCTGAAGTGGGCGGGGCAGTTAGTCATGTTTTAGGGAAATTTACCAAAGAAGAAATGCTACGGCTGCAAGAGGTTTTCAAGGTTACAGAGCAGGCGATCGCCACGATCAAAGTATCAGGAATCTCTAAAGCCATGAGTCTTTATAATAGTATGTCTATTGATACCATGTAGATTATGGCTAATCCCGCAATTCTTTTAGATCAGGTCTACAAGCACTATAACCAAATAGCTGTTGTCAATAATTTATCCCTAGAAATCCCCCAAGGTGAAATGTTTGGACTGCTGGGGGCAAACGGCGCAGGTAAATCTACAACCATTAGGGTGCTTACAACCTTGACTAGCCCTAGCCAAGGTAGAGCCTTAATTAGCGGCTTCGATGTTGTTAAACAGTCCCGACAAGTAAAGAGCCAAATTGGCGTAGTTTTACAGCAGATTAGTGTGGATTTAGATTTAACCGTCTGGGAAAATATGGAGTACCACGGCAGGTTGCATCACATACCACCAAGGGAGCGTAAGGATTCGATTAAGCGATGTTTAGATTACGTTGAACTCAGCGATCGCTCTCAAGTTTTAGTCAAAACCCTATCTGGAGGAATGAAACGCCGACTGCAAATTGCTAGGGCTTTGTTACATCAGCCGCAGATTTTATTTTTAGATGAACCGACTGTAGGACTTGATCCGCAGACGAGAAGGCGATTATGGGAGATTATTAAAGACTTAAAGCAACAGGGTATGACGATTTTGTTAACCACCCACTATATGGAAGAAGCGGAATTTTTGTGCGATCGCATCGGAATCATGAATAATGGCAGTCTGATCGAAATTGGTACGCTTCACGAATTAAGACAAAAGTATGGCTTGGCTCTAGTCGCCAGTCAAAATGACGATCGTATTGGTTATAAGTTTTTTGATAACTTTGAACAAGCCCATAGTTATGTGGAGCAACAGCTTGATAAAAGAGGAATTATGGTGCGAGATTCAAATTTAGAAGATATTTTTGTAGAACTGACTGGACGTAAGCTAGATTGATTCAGAGTTAAATAACTAAAAGTTGATTACGATCAGAGTTGAGTGTAAAGATGACGAAGAGGAGAACTGAGTAGTACATGAAAGCGATGATTCTTGCCGCAGGTAAAGGTACGAGGGTTAGACCCATTACCTACATCATGCCTAAACCCATGATTCCCATTATGCAAAAGCCAGTCATGGAATTTTTAGTAGAGTTGCTAAAACAGCATGGGTTTAATCAAATCATGGTCAACGTCAGCCACTTATCTGAGGAAATCGAAAACTACTTTCGCGATGGGCAGAAGTTTGATGTGCAGATGGGCTACTCCTTTGAGGGTAAAATTGTCAATGGTGAATTAGTAGGAGATGCCTTGGGATCGGCGGGAGGGCTAAAGAAAATTCAAGATTTCTCGCCGTTTTTTGATGATACTTTTGTGGTGCTGTGTGGTGATGCCCTGATCGATCTAGATTTGAAGGCAGTAGTAGAATGGCACAAGGCTAAAAAATCCTTGGCAACCGTGGTGATGAAAACTGTCC
>JBBQHY010000030.1:0-13745 GCA_038324415.1 Pseudanabaenales cyanobacterium
ATAGGCTTTCGGTCTTGATCTTGATTGCGCTTAAATCCATTTTTTTATATTTAATCTAACTTTTTTATAAGTGATAATAACTGACTTAGTTGCGGATCGAAGTTAAATAATTGTAACCTTCTGTTTTTGGCTGTCATGATATTCTTCTACATAAACTTAAATGTGGAATTAAATGTGAATTCTATGGCTAAACTAACCGCATTCTTGGCTATTCTACCTGTAATCGGATTAGCCTACCCTAGTTATTCCCAGCCCATTACCACTGCTAATGATGGCACAAATACCTTGGTAAATGCCATTGGTAATCGCCTTGATATCTCTGGTGGTCAACTCTCAGGCGATCGGGCTAATTTATTTCATAGTTTTCAACAATTTGGCTTAAATGCCAATCAAATTGCTAACTTCCTCTCTAACCCTAGTATCCAAAATATTTTAGGTAGGGTTGTGGGTGGAGATGCTTCGGTAATTAATGGCTTAATTCAAGTTACGGGTGGTAATTCTAATCTTTTTTTAATGAATCCTGCGGGGATCGTATTTGGTAATAATGCTAGCTTGAATGTGGGTGGAGCCTTTACTGCCACGACTGCGAACGGGATTGGCTTTGGTAATAATTTCTTTAATGCGATCGGAAGTAACAACTATGCGGCTTTGGTGGGTAATCCCAATAGTTTTGCCTTCACCATGTCACAACCTGCGTCAATTATTAACACGGGAGATTTAGCTGCGGGTAAAGATATTAATTTTTTGGGTGGAACTGTTGTTAGTACAGGTACTCTCTCTGCTCCCAACGGGCAAATTACCTTAACCTCTGTCCCTGGGGAAACCTTGGTTAGGCTCAGCCAAGTTGGAGATGTGATTGGTTTAGAATTTCAACCAAATCCCAACTTGAATGTTAATCCTTGGGGATTATCAATTTTAACCCTGCCTCAATTATTGACTGGTGCCAATTTGGAAAAAGCTACAGGGCTGAATGTGCAGGCAAATGGTGATGTGATTTTAACTGCCGCAAATATCCCAGTAAAAGCAGGAGATACAGTAGCTAATAATATTACCGCAGGTTCTAGTACTTTGAATGCAAGCAATAATTTAACCTTGGTTAACTCCCAACTTCAAACATCTAAGGATTTGAATTTAGTAGCGGGAAATACGATCGCCATTAGAGATAGTTTGACAACGCCATTTTTAGCGATCGCAGGTACAAAATTATCCCTCGAAGGCAATAAGGGCATAGATATTTTTGCTTTGAATAATGCTGCCAGTGGCTTATTCTCAGGCACAGACATGATTTTGAGATCAGCTAATACTGTGAACGGTGATGCCCGCTACTATGCGGGAGGTAATTTTAGAATTGAGAAATTAGATGGCAGTTTAGGAAATCTACTAAGCCCCTTAGATCCAGTCTTTATTGTGGCTGGAGATTTCAGTTTAGCTTCTTACACAGGGGCATCAGTGCAAATTCAAGCAGGGGGGAAGGTAACTATTCCTGGTGATATCACAATTACAGGAATTGACAATGTAAGCTTTATTGCCGAGACTTTTAATCTTTCCGATGGGGTCACGTCAATTAGTATTGATGGCAGCAAAAAGCCAACTCTCGATATTAGGGCTGGAACTTTTGGGTTGGCTGGAAATGGAGATATAGCAATTGGCAATATCAGTTTTACTGTCCCCAATGGTAATGTTCTGCTCACAAACCAGTACTTTCCGAATAATGAGTCAGGCAAAATTCAAGTTGGCAATATTAATGTTGGAAGTGCTATAGACAATGGTGGCTCTGTCACCATTGATTCCCGTGGCAGTGTTAATACTGGCAATATAAGTACCAACACTACCCTAGGAACTACTGCAGGTTCGGTCAGGATATTAGCCCAAGATAATATCACTATAGGGGGGATCGATACTTCTAGCTTTACAACTGCAAATGCTGGAAATGTATCTATAACTTCCCGAAACGGTGGAATTAGCTCTATAGGAATTGAAGCTGGAGCTAGGACGGTCAATATTAATACTGGAAATGGAGGGGACATCTCAATTAGTGCTAGCAAAGATATTACCATCGCAAATCGAATTAGTTCCGATGCTTTTATTACAGGAACTGGCATGGGTTTTAATTCTGGAACTGGCATAGTAGGAAAGGGCGGTAATATCATGGTTAGGTCTGATACGGGGAATATTACTGCAACTGATGTAAGGGCGGGATCTGTAATTGAAGGTACGGGTCCCACGGCTAATGCTGGAACTATCTCTATTGTTACAACAGGAGATATTAATGTTCGTGATGTCACTAGTAATTCGGAAATTAAAGGCGGCAATGGCACTACTGGAAATGGAGCGGGTATTACACTCAAAGGGAATAATATAACCACTGCCGATATTGGCTCTCTATCAGTTATTGATAATGGTTCTGGTGTAGGTAATGTCGGACAAGGTGGAGATATTCAAGTTGATGCGAAGGGAAATATCTCGGCTATTCGCATATCTTCAACTTCAGCAGTTGCCCAAGGGAACTCAGACATAGGTGGCAATATTAGTGTTGTCACTTCAAATGGCAACATTAATATTTTAGGTGATGTTACATCTGCTTCGGCCGCTTTTGTTGGTAATGCTAAGAATGCGGGAAATATCAGTTTTAGTACCCTTAACGGCGGCATCAACTTTGGACAAGGTGTTATAGCTCTTTCATTCTCCCAATTTGGGCAGTCTGGTAATGGAGGCAATGTTGCGATCGCTGCCACAGGAGATATAACCATAGGCACCTTTCCCACACCTTTTCCGACTATAACTGCCAGTATTAACACTTCTTCTCAGTCCAGTTTATTTGGTTTGAATGCAGGTAAAATTTCCGTTAGCACTTTAGGTAATATCACTACTGGGGATTTGAACTCAGCTAGCATTGGTAATACTGGTTCTTTGAATGCGGGTAATATTTCTTTAACTTCGACTAACGGGGCGATCGCTACGGGCTTTATTGATAGCAAATCTAAATCCCTAGGTCTAATTGGAACTAGTGGAAATATCTTAGTCAATAGCCTTGGTAATATCACTACGGGCAATCTCACAGCTAATAATGCCAATGTTAATATTTCTAGTACAAATGGGGCGATCGCCACTTCTGATATTGATACAAGTTCTGTGAACGGTGGGGGGATAGTTAACCTTACCGCCGCTACAGATATTAAAGTTGGGAACCTTGATACTTCATCGGTATTAGCCGTAGAGTCTGGTTCATCAATTACCCAAAAAGGTGGGGATGTGACCTTAATTGCTGGCAAAGCTTTGACTAGCGGAAATATTACAACTAGCTCCCTTGCTAGCTCTAATCTGGCTACTACGAATACCAGTGGGGTACTCAGCACAGTTGCCAGTAACAATGGCGGAAATGTCACCATCCAAGCGGGAACTGATGTAAATCTGAATGGGAATGTTTCGACTAATTCTGGAGTGATTTTAGCTGGTCAATTCGGCAGCCCTAGCAACGTTGGGGGCAAGATTAGTATTACCGCAGGCTCATTAGTAAATGTCAGGGGATTTTTATTCTCTGGAGGCTCCCAAAAAGGAGGAGATATTATCATAAATGCCGTTGGAGATATTGCGATCGCCAATCAATCCGCAGCATTATCTGAGGCAAGCTTTACGGGTATTGATACTCTCCTACTGAAGGGAGGTGATATTACATTTACGTCTACTACAGGCAATATCACGCTTGGTACTAGCACCCTTGGTAATAGTGTTAACACAAGTTCGGCGACAACTTCTGACCTCAATGCCACTAGCGGCAACGGCGGAGATATTACTTTGAAAGCGGCGGGAAACATTACGACTGGAAATCTACTTACAAGTAGTAGGACTACGGCAGGAACTGGATTGACTGCTGTTACAGGAAATGCAGGCAAGATTACAATTAACTCAGGACTGGGGATTACAACTGGCGATATCACTACCCAATCAATTACCAAAGGTGGAGATGTCAGCATTAATGCCATTGGCAATATTATTTCTGGCACAATTGATACGGGTAACCTTGGTGCAAATCGTACAGAGTGGTTGGCAGCAGGAAATATTGATATTTCTAGTGCAAACGGTGAAATTTTAATTCCCACCCTTGGAGCCGTAATTACCTCAGGGGATATTAGTATCGGGATTAGGGGAGCAGGGGATTTAAATGCAATTAGTGCAAGGGGAGCAGTTGGCATATTTCTAGATGGAGTTGGAGATGGGATCGCTCCGGGCTGTCTCTGTGAGGGTTTTGGCGTATCGGCAAATGGCATCTCTGGCGGTGCCTCCCCTGATAATGCTAACCCCGGCAACCTAAAAATTACTAACTGGAGTTCTACTCCCACTTCTGTCTCGACCACGACTGTTTTTAGAGATTTTCCGATTCTCAAAATTACCCAAAGCTATGCTCCATCGCCTGAGACCACTGCTTTATTTAGGAACCAAGTCACACTCACCAATATCAGCGGGGGATCCGTTTCTGATGTGCGCTACAATCGTACCCAAGATTGGGATATACCTCCTACAGAATTTAGTGAATTTGTAACCGTGCAAGGAAGAGAAAGGGCAACTAATGTCATTTATTCCAGCAACAATGGTTTTGGTAATGTCGATCCTTTAGCTACCAACACTGCCCTAACTCCATCTACTCTCAATCGAGATTTTGTGAATAATGGTCCCTTAGATCAGGGTTCAGCTTTTACCTTTGGCTTTGGTAACTTAGCCAATTTTGGCGACAAGCGCGAATTTAACATCTTTTATGGAGCTGTAAATAATTTAGCTAATGCTGGAACTGCATTGAGTGCGGTTGGGGCTGAATTATATTCTTTGGGCTTTTCATCAGGGGTGAATACTGCGGGAGTAGGAAATCAGATCACTGGTACACCTGCAACTTTCATCTTCGCTTTTACAGGAATTGGAGGAGTTCCCACACCTTTACCACCAATTATTCCACCTATTGTTCCTCCCGTCCCTCCAGTTATTCCTCCCGTCCGACCTGTTATTCCACCTCCTGAACCAATTATTCCTCCTGTATTTATTCCGCCTGTTGCCTCTAGACTACCAATTGAAGAAGCTCCTGTAACTTCACTCAATCAAATTTTACTGCCGAGGGAAGTAGTTCAAACTACTTACGAAGCAACTCTTCTAGATTTAGAAAAAGCCACTGGTAAGAAGCCCGCAATTATCACTGTGCAATTTACACCTGGGGGCGATCGCTTAGTTTTAGTTCTATCCACATCTAAGGGGAGAATCGTTAAGTCTCTGCCAATTAGTCGAAAGCAAGTTATAGATCAAGCTGATAATTTATCCTTAGAAATTGCATCCATACCGATTGGAAAAACCAATCCACAAGATTACCTCAAGCCTGCCCAAAGTCTATATAAGTGGTTAGTAGCACCCATGGATGCCGAGTTAGAACTTCAAAAAATTGACACTGTCCTATTTGAAATGCCCGATGGTATGCGCGATCGCCCCGTCGCAGCTTTCCATGACGGTAAAAAATTCATGGTGGAAAAATATAGTTTAGGTTTAATTCCCAACTTAAATTTAGTTGATACTCGCTATCGCAGCTTACGACAGTTACAGGCCTTGGTAATGGGAGCCTCAGAATTTACTGATTCTAAGCTCAAGCCACTTCCAGCAGTACCTTTAGAGATTAAAGTCGTTAGCAGTAATTGGAGTGGAGCTTCTTTTCTCAATCAAAGCTTTAATCTTGAGAATCTCACAAACCAGCGTAATCAAACTCCGTTTGGCATCGTCCACCTTGCCACCCATGCCGAATTTATTTCAGGCGGAGATTCCTACATTCAGCTTTGGGGAAATGAAAAACTAAAACCCGAGCAAATCCGTAACCTCGGCTGGAAAGATGTAGAGCTTTTAGTTCTTAGTGCTTGCAAAACTGCCACAGGCGATCAAACAGACCAGTTAGGGTTTGCGGGACTAGCATTTCAATCAGGGGTAAAATCAGTTTTAGCAAGTTTATGGCAAGTAAGTGATGAAGGTACATTATCTTTAATGAGTGAGTTTTATCGACAAATGAGTCGACCTGAAATTAAAATTAAAGCTGATGGCTTAAAACAGGCACAATTATCTATGATCAACAAAGAAGTCACGCTTAAGGATGGAACGATTAGAAGTGTCAGAGGTACACCAATTATTCTGCCTAACTCAACCTTACCGATTAATGGCGATTTATCACATCCTTTCTATTGGGCAGGATTTGCGCTTGTTGGTAGTCCTTGGTAATTACCGCCTTTTGACGTCTTGTGAATTGGGGTGTAGGGGTGAAAACAATGCGAGGGGCTGCATCCCACTCCCCTATCTGTACTAAATCATTGTTCAACAGGCTGTAGTTGATAATTAAAATTAGCCAAAAACTTAGATCAAGAATTATCATGTATCAAGTCATCCTCGATATGAAAACTCCTAGAAAAGCTCATGTCATTGCTGAATGCGGGACTAAGGAAGAAGCCCTAAAGAAGTTTATGGAATTGGTAGATGCCAACAAAGGCTCATCAGTGATAAAAAATGGAAATTACTCCATTCGTAAAAAACCTTAGTTGAAAACTTTAGTTGAAAAATCTTAGTGAACGATCTCAAAAGTAATTTGAAGAATGCAGCAGTCTGAATGTTATAGATTATTAGGGTTATCCCGTGGAGCATCATTAGAAGATATAAAGCTCTCCCATCGGAGATTAGCTCGGAAATATCACCCCGATCTAAATCAAGACGATCCTGCGGCAGCAGACAAGTTTCGATTAGTGCAGCAGGCATATCAAATTTTAAAAGATGTGGAATCAGGGCTGATCCCACGTCAAGTCAGTACCTATAGTCAGCCACCACAGTCTAGATCAAATGAAACTCCAGTTTCAAGGGTTAAAGTTGAAGTCAAATCTGAAGTTAAATCTAACTATCAAGCCAAAGATGTTCGCCAAAAGGTCGATCCGATCGCTAATGATCCAGAACTCAAACTTAAGCTTGATACCCCGCGCCACCTCCAAGATTTACTTAAGCAAAGAAGGTATATTGTGGCGATCGCTGTGGCAGAAGGAATGCGAGCCAGATTTCCCAAGTCAACGGAGGTGATTCATTGGCAAGCTGTAACCTATCATCGTTGGGGCGTTGAGCTATTATTAAAAGCGAAGTTTCGAGAGGCAGAAATTTTCTTAAATAAGGCTTTAGCCACTGATCCCAGTAATCGAGAATTGGCTTTCGAGGTGAAGCGAGATTTAGACCGCATACATACTAAATAGGAATTAAATTTAGGCAGAAAGGTTTTCAAGTCCCTTCTCTATGACTAGATTTGAGGTGGCGGTTTAGCGAAAGTTCTTAACCTTATTTTTTCGACCATCCCGTGAATTTCCTCTGCTGCCGATGCATACATACCAAATCTCCAAGCAAAGTCTACAGATACGGTATAGTGAATGTAATCCCAACCTACAATCTCAACAATAACTGATTGGGTCATCTACTCTAACTTTTTACGAATCAATACTCTCAATTGATCAAGGTCTTTTGGTAACTCCCATCTCAATCCCAACAAAGCTAATTTTCAGAAAGGTCTACGATTTTTATGTCAGGGAGGTAAGATATTTCTTCTGGTAATTCAGTTAAACCTTACTGTCGAAGATCTAGCCTGGTGCTATTTAACCTTACTGCTTCGGCAATTAATTCTCTAACTTCTTCATTCATTACCTTTTTAGTTTTGGTTTATTTAATCACTTGGGTAAATTCCCCGCCCCAAGGGGCGGCTTTGAATAAACGTCTTATTTTACGTTCCCAACTAATTGCTAATTCCCTAACATTAAGAACGGAGAATTGAAGGGCTTTGCCCCTCAAACTCCCTATTGGGTGACGGAAGGCAACCCCCAAACCCCCTTCATAAAAAGTATATTCAAACATTTGATTTATAAATAAAGCGGTTTGATTAGACTTATAACTCTAAACTTCTTTTGATTTCGATACCCCGCTGCTTGTGGCGGAGTTTTTCAATAAGTTGGTAGAATTTTAAGCTTAATTAGATTCTCTTCGATTTTATTTAATAATTGAAAATCTTTTGCTGGTAGGGAATTTGGAACTTTATCATCTAAAAAAGCGAAGGCTTCCTTAAACTCTTGGGGTGTGGCAAATATTTCCGCTTGAAAATGACAGGGAATAATTCTTGTGAAGTTCCAACTGCTTACTTTTTCCACCCAATTCATCACTTTTTGGGGCGATCGCTTCAGGATTAGAGTTTGTAAAATCGGTGCAACTAAAAGCTTTCCATCTCTGCGTAAACCCATAAAAGAAGTTTGCCAATGATCTTGCCACTTAAAAGGATATAAACCAAAATAGGATTTGAGCGATCGCTCTGGGGACATAAAGGAATTTCGACATACCACCCACAAACTTAAAGTTTTTAGGGCATCGGGCTTGAAATAAAACGTGAATAAAGCAATGCGTTGCCAGCCTTTAATCCGATTTTCGGGTGTATCTTGGGGATCGTGAGCGGCATCATCTTTAGCGTGGAAGAGCAGAGGATAAGGATCGAGTTGGGTAATTGCAGGAGGAGTGGCGGGAATGGCAAGAACTAGATCTGTGACTAATAAAGTCTGCGATCGCCGATGATAAAAAGCCACCTCCTCAAACGCCCCTAAACCTAAATTAATAGATTCTAAAATGGCATAATCAAAGTCATCAGCAAAGGGAGCCAAACTCGAATCTTGGGGCAGAATCTGGGTGCGATCGCTTGGAAATCCTAACCAACTTAAAGGCAAATTGATAGGATAGCTCCACTGACTCGGCGAAACATAAACTTGAGCTTGCTTAAAACATCGGGCAAAGGGAGCCACATACACCTTATGCTCGATCCCCGAAGCCGTTGGCAAAATAATATACTTGACTTCCCCATGTATTGCCGTTAATTCTCGCAGCAGGTTTAGACATTCTTTCGTTGGTGCGATCGGGGCATAGACAAGTAACCCTCCCGCCTCTAGTTTTACTACAGTCATGCGAATCGGCACAACCACATAAAATATTCCTTGAACTTGATCGAACGTCCAAATGTGATCCTTAACAATCTCCGAACGCAGAGTCCGACGGCGGCTATAGGGATAAAGGGGAAGGGGATACCAAAAATGCCAACGCCAGTCCTGCTCCATAATTCAGATAAAAATTTCAATAAACTAGGGAAACAACTTGGCAATAACTGACTCAGGGGCGATCGCACTTATATTTTGCCCTGAGGGAGATTTAACTGCCATAATCCGAGGCTCATTGGGCAGTAATTTTTCAGGTTCGGTCGGTCCAAACAATGCCACTAGGTTAGTTCCTACGCCTACACCAATGTGCATAGGGGCGCTATCGGTGCACAGAAGCAGATTTGCGGCTCCAATCATGGCTGCCAATTTCCCAATATCTGGAGGAGAAGTCACCAACACCTGACTCTGCCCTTGGAGTTCTTGAATAAAATCACCATCTTCAGGCCCCTCAACCAAGACCACAGGTAAATTCGGCAACTTAATTTGTAGTTCTTTAATAATTTTTGCCCAACTGCTCGCAGGATAGATTTTATCTATACCTTTAAGCTTTGCCAGATTACTGGAGCCGCCATGAATGAGAATGTATCCACTGTCTTTAATCCCTAGGCTAGTTTGTTCTGTGTCTGCCCAATCCAAATCTTTTTTAGGAACACTAACTTTAATCTTTGGACATGCCTGTTCAATATCTAAACCTTTAAGCAAATCATGATACATCGTGGCAGCATACTGATCTCGATTTAAGGGGATTGCCCAAGTTAAAAATATATCCCCTTTCCCAGAATATGAAATCCGAGAGGGAATTCCTGTCAGCCAGAGTAAGAAACCTACCGACCACCGTTGTCCCAGAGAAATTACGGCATCATACTCTTGATCGCGGATAATTCCAATTAGATTACCCCAGTCCGCCAAGCTATTGCTGCCCTTAAAGTCAAAACTCCAAACCCTTCGTACCGATTGACAAATTTTGTATGCTCCCTGAGAGCGTGGCTCAACGACAACATCAATCGCACCTTCAGGATATTTGTGTTTGAGGCTGTCTAAAGTCGGAAACATCAGCAATTGATCGCCAATTCCACCCGGAACCAAAGCTAGTACATGCATAAAGATTAGTTTAACCGCTTATAAACTCTAGTAATATTACCACTGACTTTACAATTACTAAACTTTACAATAGATCTATAAATTTACAATCCAAATAAATTTTGCAAATGTCTTTTAATCCAGATAAATGGAGTTTCACCACTTTTATTCAAATCATCAGGGTTCATAAGTCCCATATCTATAAGAATTTGTTGCCGCTCTGACAATTTTTGGGCAATTTGTTCTGCCAAGTTAGGATAGCTTTTTAGTAATTTTTGCAAGTGATTATGATCAACCACAAATAATGTTGTATCTTGCAATGCTCGAACTGTCGCCGTCCGAGTGGTACCTGTTAAAACTGCAATTTCCCCAAAAAAATCTCCCTCTGAGAATGTATAAATGTGTTGACCTGTGCGTAAAGATACGACTTCTACTGAACCAGATAGGACAATATATAAAGAGTTACCCAGATCTCCTTCTCGGCAAATAATCTCTGATGAACCTACAGTCTGGCGATAACCCTGCTCTATTAGCGATCGCAATTCCAAATCACTACACTGTTCAAAATAAGTTATACGCCTCAACAAATCCCGTAATGCTCTCTTATTAGGAAGTTTAGTAGTGACTTTTTTTAGGTCGGAGCTAACTGTAGAATCTACTTTTACTTTAACTTCTGAATCTGTGGATATAGGCATAGAAGCGATCGGAGCCATGACTTGATTATCCCAATTGCGAACTCTAATTTCACGGTGTGGGAACGGAATCTCAACCCCGTGATGCCTTAGCTCACCTTCAATTAAGAAATTTAGAGAACTTTTAATTTGTTCGGATTCTGGAGGCTGATCGATCCAGACCAAAACCTCAAACTCTATGCCATTTTCGCCAAACTTCTTGAGCCATACCTTAGGTGGAGGAAAGGATAAAATATTGGGCTCAAGGCGAGCGCAGGCGATTAATAATTCTGTAACTATAACTGGGTCTGTACCGTAGGCGATGGAAATTGGGAGATGGAGTCGGCACCTTGGTCTTTGATAGCTCCAATTAATAATATTACTATCGATTAATTTACTATTCGGAACAATCACAAATACATCATCATTGGTACGAATGACCGTGGAGCGAATCGAAATTTTTTCCACAGTTCCCAATAGCTTATCAAGTTCTACATAGTCCCCAACCTTGATTGGTTGTTCAAATAAAATTGCTAAACCACTGATGAAGTTGCCTGCCAAATTTTGCAAACCAAAGCCGATTCCTAACCCCAGTACTCCTGCCACCACAGCCAGAGAGTTAAGATTAATTCCTGCTGATTGGAGGACAATGATCATCCCCAGAACACAAAGCGTATAGTTGGTAATCGAGGTAACCGTCTCTTTTACGCCTCGATCAAGCCCTCTTAAGAGCGATCGCTTCAGAATTTGACTAATAATATGAGAAGTAATTAAAACTCCAAAGCTAAAGAGCCCAAACTCTAGAATAGATAAAATCGATAAACCTGAGGTTCCGATATAAAAAATTGGACTAGTAAATATATTATTCAAAACCTTAATAGCCAGTTACTTAAATCTGTTTTATGGGTATTTAGATAATATGGTTGTTCACCATAGACATAACAATAACAGTTCTATTTAGTTTGGTTCTACTTCAGAGCCTGATTAAAATTTTGCTATGCCGATCGCTGAATTTTTGTAATTTCTAATTTTTGGCGAATTGCAGCTTGAACTTTCTGATCGAAATCAGGATCATTCAGGCTGGCGATTATGCGGCGGGGACGCTGATTAATCCGATCTAGATAGGCATGGAATGCAGCTTGATTTTCGCGATGGTTCAGAAAATACTGCTTTAATTCCTTATCAGACATGGCGTTGTAGTTAACTTGGCTCATCAGATAACTCTCCGTTTGGTAAAACTTGAAACTCAAGCTCCTCATCATGCCCAGCAAGGATATACACATTAAGGGTTCTATGGTCAACACAGATTAAGTGCACAGGCTGAAGCATGATATAGGTCAATTGGTAACTGATATGATACAAACTTTCTAGTTGAGCGGAAGTGGGCATTTAAACTTCGGCTTTTTCCAGTTTGGGATTGCTAAGCAAAGCATGGTGGAGTTTATTCAAGGCATTAATATAGGCAGTAGCTGAAGCGACAATAATATCCGTATTGGCAGCGTGCCCAGAGAATATACCTCTTTCATGCCTTAACCGAATTGTGACTTCCCCAAGGGCATCAATGCCTGCGGTCACTGACTGTACTGAGAATTCAATGAGTTGATTAGGAACGTCAATTAATCGATTAATAGCTTTGTAAACTGCATCTACAGGACCTGTACCGACAGCCGCATCGGTAATTTCAATTCCATCTGGAGTCAAAATTGTCACTGTTGCTGTAGGCACTGAGCGATCGCCACAACTGACTTGCACCTGCTCTAGGTGAAATGCTTTTGTAACTTGGCGGATTTCATCATTCACGATCGCTTCTAAATCCCAATCACTAATATCCTTCTTTTTATCAGCGAGTTCCTTAAACCGCACGAATGCCTTATTTAACTCTTGCTCCGATAGATCAAAACCAAGCTCATGTAATCTAGCTCCAAAGGCGTGACGACCAGAATGCTTGCCAAGTACGATTAAATTATCAGTTAAACCAATGGATTGGGCATCCATAATCTCATAAGTGAGTTTATTTTTAAGAATGCCATCTTGGTGAATTCCAGACTCGTGGGCAAAGGCATTGGCACCAACGATCGCTTTATTCGCCTGAACTAACATTCCTGTAAATTGCGAAACCAAACGGGAGGTTTTATGGATTTGGGTGGTGTCAATATTGGTAAGGGGTACTTCTGAATTAGCAGCCCGCCCTAGAAAAGGGTTGAAGTACTGGCGACGGACGTGCAAAGCCATAACTACTTCTTCTAGGGCAGTATTTCCCGCCCGTTCTCCAATGCCATTGATGGCACATTCTAGCTGTCTGGCTCCGTTTTTCACAGCTTCAAGGAAGTTCGCCACCGCCAAGCCCAAATCATTATGTCCATGCACGGAAATAATTGCCTGATCGATGCCCCGCACATTTTGCTTAATGCCCTTGATCAAAGCTCCAAACTCTTGGGGCGTAGTGTAGCCAACGGTATCAGGAATATTTAGGGTAGTAGCACCTGCTCGAATTGCCGCCTCTAGCACAGTATAAAGATAATCTGGATCGGAACGGGTGGCATCCATCGGCGAAAACTCCACATCGTCACAAAAAGATTTGGCATAACTAACCATTTCCTCGGCGATCGCTAAAACTTCCGAACGAGATTTACGAAGTTGATACTCTAAATGAATATCAGAGGTGGATATAAAAGTATGAATCCTGCCCTTTGCCGCTGGTTTAATGGACTCTGCTGCCGCTTTAATATCCCCTTTAATTGCCCTTGCTAAACTGCAAATTATAGGTCCATCTTCCGTACCTACAGCTTCAGCAATCTTTTGCACTGCTTCAAAGTCCCCTGGTGAGGCGATCGCAAATCCTGCTTCAATTACGTCTACTCCCAGTTTTGCCAATTGCCGTGCGATAATTAGTTTCTCTTCAACATTCAGGGTGGCTCCAGGGCATTGCTCACCATCACGTAAAGTGGTATCAAAAATAATCACACGGTCTTGATCGGGA
>JBBQHY010000031.1:0-13718 GCA_038324415.1 Pseudanabaenales cyanobacterium
AAAAAGGGTTTTCTAAGATAAAGAAAGTGCCTGAAGACATCGCCTCATAGATGATTTTTCGGATTTACGAACTTATCCTGTCAGTTTTAACTAGCGGGAGATTTCCTGCTAGAGGTACTTATTAGTCTAAACTCCAGTTATCAAGTGATCAAAGAAAATAATACTGTTGAAGTTTTGAGAATGTGGTCACATTACGAATAAGCCAGCATAGCAATTGCAAGACCACCGACCAAAGTTTCTCCTCCACCAGTTAGGCAAAATTGCAATAGGAAGAAATTAACATGACAACTTCAACGATCGCACCAATTACTGCATTACCTCAAAATCTCCCCCTTGACAGCGCGATCGCAACTCTCGTAATCATATTATGAACTTAGATTCTGTCTAGCTTCAATCATTTTAATAGCAGGCTCTACTTTCTCAGGGAAAATTACCACCAAGTCACCACCAGAAGCCAGATTTAAGCCAGTATCCATTGCCAGCACTTCATCTAAGATAATTTCGCAGGGAATATTGGGATTAGCGGCAGTAATTCCTTTTAACATCAGATTTGCCACAACATTCGGTTCTCTTCCACGGCGATCGCCATCTTCTTTAATAATGATCCGAGTAAACATGGTGGCAGCGATTTGCCCTAATTCCTCAATATCAGAATCTCGGCGATCGCCTGGTGCCCCAACTACGCCAATCCGTTCGCCTTTCCAAGTATTGACAAAGTCAGCGATCGCAGTGAAGCCAGCAGGGTTATGGGCATAGTCAAGCAGTACATGGAAGTCACTGAGATTAAACAAATTCATTCTGCCCGGAGTTTGAGCGACGGAAGTGACAAAGCTAATTAAACCTGTACGAATCTCTTCGATTTTTACACCCTGAGCAAATGCCGCTAAACTTGCTGCTAGGGCATTTTGAATCATAAATTGCGCTTTGCCGCCGAGGGTAATTGGCATATTCACCGCTTCTTCTATGCGAAGAGTCCAATCACCTCTAATAATTGATAGATATCCACTTTCATAGACGGCGGCTAGTCCTCCTTGTTCAATATGCTCTTTGACAACGGGATTTTCTGGATCGAGACTAAAATAGGCGATCTGGGCTTTAGCCTTCGCCGCCATTGCCACCACCAAATCATCTTCAGCATTGAGGACAACATAACCAGAGTCGAAGACAGAAGCAGGAACAACACTTTTGAGATGAGCTAATTCTTCTATGGTATTAATATCGCCAATTCCTAAGTGATCGGCTTGCACGTTAATAACCACGCCGACATCACAGCCATCAAACCCCAAACCAGAGCGCAGAATTCCACCCCTAGCTGTCTCTAAAACCGCCACTTCGACAGTAGGATCGCGGAGAATGACTTGAGCACTGGCAGGTCCTGTGGTGTCGCCTTTTTCCACCAACCATTCGCCAATGTAAATACCATCGGTGGTGGTATAGCCAATTACCTTTCCAGTTTGTTTAAAGATATGGGCAATTAGTCGAGTGGTCGTAGTTTTACCATTGGTACCTGTGATCGAGATAATGGGAATGCGGGAAGGAGAACCCTTTGGGAACAGCATACTAATTACTGGTTCTGCCACATTTCGAGGAGTTCCCACACTAGGAGCAGTGTGCATTCTAAAGCCAGGGGCAGCATTTACTTCGACAATGACGCTATCGGTTTCCCGAAGAGGTTTTGATATATCCGATGTGACGACATCTATTCCTGCAATATCCAAACCAATAATTTTGGCAACCCGTTGTGCTAACCAAATATTTTCGGGGTGAATATCATCGGTGCGATCGACGGCAATTCCACCTGTACTGAGGTTGGCTGTTGCCCTGAGATAGCAAATTTTACCAGCCTCTAAGACTGTCTCTAGGCTGAGGCTCTGGCGTTGGAGAATATCTAAACTGGTACGATCTAGGACGATTTTTGTTAATACATTGTCATGTCCATCACCTCGCAAGGGGTCAAGATTAGTAATTTCAATTAATTCAGCGATCGTCGATTTGCCATCTCCATAGATATGGGCAGGAATGCGCTCAGCTACTGCAATAAATTTGCCATTGATCACTAAAACTCGATGGTCTCGACCTTGATGGAAACGTTCGACAATTACATCTTCGGAAACCTGTTGGGCAACTTCAAAGGCATCTTCGGCTGCCAGCATCGAGCGAATATCAATACCAATGCCTCGACCGTGATTACCATTTAGTGGTTTGATCACAATTGGAAATCCACCTACGGCGGCGATCGCTTCTTCTAAATATTTCAAGGATTTGATCACAGTTCCCCTCGGCACAGGAATCCCTGAATCCCGTAAAATTCCTTTGGTTGCTTCTTTGTCACAGGCAAGTTCTACGCCGAGAATTCCTGTGTAGTTACTGAGGGTGGCTTGTAATCTTTTTTGATGAATGCCATAGCCCAACTGAATCATGGCTCGACTGTTAATATTCAGCCACGGGATTTTCCGCGCATTTGCCTCCGCCACAATGGATTCGGTGCTAGGACCAAGCTGGGACTCTAGTTTTAATTCGGCTAAATCTGCTAAGTCTTGCTGGAGTTCGGAGATCGGATATGTCCCTGTATCCAATAGGCTTTGGCATATGCGGACTGCGGCACGAGCAGCATAACGACCGTCTTGCTCAAATTGATACTCAAATACAATCTGATAAATCCCTAATTCGGCGGTGGGTCGATTGGCAGCAAAATATACAGGCATTCCCGCTATTCTCTGAATCTCCAGTGCCACATACTGCACCACATCTGCCATAGTTCCGTTTTCCATAGACTTGAGGAACACAAACAGATCGTTACGCTCAAGACTGGGCAGAATTTGGACAAGGTTGCAGTAAAAACTTGGAATAGATTTAGGCGGAGTCTGAGCAGAAATCTCTAGATCCAACCTGACCACAATCAGTTGATGGCGTTGAATGTGCCATTGATTTGGACCGCGTAGGGTTGAGACTTTGAGAATTTTCATAGGAAGGTATGCTTTTTAATTGACCAAGTAAATGATGGTCTGAGTAAAATTATGAATCATTGTATGGGGTCAAAGTGAACAAGGCAACTGTCAAAATTAACCAACTTGAAAAAAGTGTCTATTGCTACTAAATGGCAGCTATGAGCTAACTTAAATTTATACTATTTAAAAAAATCTGTTCAAAGATCACAATTTATAGCTGGATTTGACAGGAGTTAGTGGAGCAATTAATCTGGATAACTTTAAAAGCTTTTAAGAAAATTTTTAGCTTAAAATTAGTTTTAAAGTTGCAGCAGATCTAACTTAGTTTGTTTTTCCATAACTATTGTTTCCAAACTAGCACGGTAAGTTTGGATTTTAGCTAAAAGTTCAGGCTGTGACACTGCCAAAATTTGAACTGCTAATAGCCCTGCATTTTCAGCATTCCCGATCGCCACGGTAGCAACTGGAATTCCCCTAGGCATTTGAACAATAGAGTATAAAGAGTCAAGACCATTGAGATACTTTGAAGCTACAGGTACGCCAATCACAGGCAAAGGCGAAAGGGCGGCAACCATTCCTGGCAAGTGTGCGGCTCCACCTGCCCCAGCAATAATTACTTTTATGCCTCGTTCGTGGGCGTGTTTGGCAAAATCTACCATGCGCTCTGGGGTACGGTGGGCGGAAATAATGGCAACTTCGTGGGGTACTTTAAACTCTTTGCAGATGGCGATCGCTCCCTCCATCGTGGGCAGATCGGAATCACTTCCCATAATTATGCTGACTTCAGCTTTACTATTCATGACGTTCTTATATCTAGCCTAAGTAATCTGTTTTTCCTAAATGTATCATGTTGGTAATTTATGACTTTTTATAATCAGATGAAGTTACGTGGAACGAAGATCGCCTTCACCCCCCAGCCCCCTCTCCCAGAAAGGAGAGGGGGAGCAAGATCGGAAAAGCTCTTGTTCCCCTCGCCCGTGGGGAGAGGGGCTAGGGGTGAGGGTCTTAGAAATTTGGTTAGTCAGGTATCGAAAACTCTATTAAATAAAAGCTTAAAAGTAATTGCAGCCATTTTTTTAATGACGGCGTTAATTGTCCAGATTGTCTCGGCGCAAACTCCTGCAAATCTATTAGTATCGGCGGCTATCAGCCTGCAACCCGCATTAGAGGCAATAACTACGACATATTCAGGGAAAGTCACCTATAACTTCGGTGGTTCAGGAGCATTACAACAACAAATTGAGCAAGGTGCGCCTGTGGATGTGTTTATTTCGGCGGGAGTTAAACAAATAAATGCTCTAGAGAACAAAGGTTTGGTAGCATTTAGAGCTAATTTATTAACTAATCAACTGGTTTTAATTACGCCTAAAAATAGTCTCATCAAGTTAACTAATTTTTCGGAGTTAGTGAATGCAAATATTAAAAGAATTGCGATCGCCAATCCGCGCAGTGTTCCTGTGGGACAGTATGCTCAAGAGATTTTACAAAATCTAGGAATTTACAAGCAATTACAATCAAAATTTGTGCTTGGTAATAATGTTAGGTTTGTCTTAACCGCAGTTGAAACTGGAGAAGTGGATGCGGGCATTGTCTATATTACCGATGCTAAAAACTCAGAAAAGGTAATGATTTCAGCGATCGCCAATCCCAAATTACATTCCTCAATTATTTATCCCATTTGCATTCTTAAATCTCGACAAAATTTAAGAGCCTCTAAAGAGTATGTAGAGTTTTTACAAAGTGAAAAGGCTAAAGCAGTATTTCAAAAATATAAATTTGGGGCTATACCTAAGTGAATTTGCGTAATCAAAACCAATGACATTATTGCCTAATCTTTCACCTTTATGGATTTCCCTTAAGGTATCTGTTATAGCCACTGTGATTACCTTTGGCTTGGGAGTCGGGGCAGCATATAAAATGTCTTACTATCGGGGCAGATGGCGATCGCTAATTAATTGCCTATTACTAATTCCTTTAGTTTTGCCACCGACAGTTGTGGGATTTATTTTATTATTACTGTTTGGTAAAAATGGAGCGATCGGGCAAATAATTTCCCGTTTAAGCATCCAAATTGTCTTTACTTGGTACGGAGCCGTTCTTGCTGCGGCTGTGATCGCATTTCCGCTAATGTATCGAGCCTCCTTGGGAGCCTTTGCCCAAATCGATCATCTGTTATTGGATGCCGCCAGAGTTGAAGGAGCTTCAGAAGTTGAAGTGTTTGGCTTTGTGGCTCTACCCTTGGCATTGCCAGGAATATTATCAGGTACAGTCTTGGCATTTACACGGGCATTGGGGGAATTTGGCGCAACCCTAATGCTGGCAGGAAATATTCCAGACCAAACCCAAACTATGCCCATGGCGATTTATTTTGCAGTGGAAGCAGGTGACTTGGGGGAAGGAGGTTTCTGGGTATTTGTAATCATTTGCATTGCTGTGATTGCTGTTTTTACCCTTGATTATGTGCATCCCAAATCTAATTAAAAGCTATATCCCAATGCGCTAGTACTAGAATTCCTAGCGTCTAACCTCAACGATTGTGGCAGGAGTAACTTTGGCGAAAATGGCTTTAATATCTTCTTTATACATCCGTAAGCAGCCGTGGGAGGAAGCCTTACCGACAGAATCGCGCTGAGAGGTGCCATGAAACCCTGACCAGTCTTTGCCATTTGTCCAAAAACCGATCCAATAGCCACCTAAAGGATTATCTGGATCGTTAGCTTTAATCACATCACCTGTGAATGGATTTTTCCAGTCTGGATTCCGAATAATTTGCTTAACTTGATAGGTGCCTACAGGAGTATCCCAACCTGCTCTACCGACACCGATGGGATAAGTCTTCAACTTTTTATCACCTTGGAAAGCGATAACCTCACGCCGTCTTAAACTAACCTTGAGGTGCGTGATAATTTCCTTCCCTGCAAAATCTGTGGGATTAAATAAGCGAGAACTGGGCCTGGCAATTAAATTAGAGCTAATCTTGGGTGCTTGCCCTGTATGCACTAAGGACTGGTAAATTAAAGCCGCTAACTCTGCCCTCGTAATCGCTGCATTGGGGTTGATTTTGCGAACATCAGGATAGTTAACTATTATTTGTTTATCGGTAAGGGCAGCAATTGCGGCGATCGTTGTTTGGGGGATTAGGGCAGCATCGGCATACATGGAAAAGAGAAAAATCTTGGGATCTATTTTTTGATTAATAGGTAAGTTTAATCCGTTAGCGATCGCCGTCATAGCTTGGGAGCGAGTGATTAATTCCTGTGGCCGAAAGTTATTAGGATCAGTTCCACGCCAAAAACCTTTCATATATGCATTTTGAATAGCCGCAGCTGCCCAAAAATCAGAGGGTACATTCTTAAAAGCGATCGCTGGTTGAACTAAAGGTTGAAATGGAAATGAGCGGTCTAAAACTACGGCAAATTCGGCACGGGTAACTTTTTGATCGGGCAGAAAGTTTTGAGAGGGACTGATAAGATTGCGGTTAACCAACCCTTGCATAAAATCCTGTGCCCAATGTTTTTGAATACCCTTTGGGTAAGTTAAGGGTGAGCTTGGAGTAACAGTCGAATTTAAGGTAATAGGAGTTTGGGCGATCGCTGTAGACGTAGGCATCTGTCCAGCTACCACTAGAGAAAGTAAGGAATAGTTTATATAATTTAGCATTAACGTCATCAAAGCTATTTCGCGCTTTATATTCTCCTGTTATATTAACAGTAGCAATACTGAGACTATCTCTATCCATTAGTACCAACTTATCAAATCAGTTAATAAGCTCATGAATGATTTTGCAGACAGTTCTGATTGGGAAAAGCTAGTCGCTCTTAGTGATGATGAACTTGAAGCGGCAATCGCTAAACAAAAAGATCAGGCACCACCATTAAAGACTCAGGTAGAAGATCAGATAGCTCAGGCAATCAAAAATGATGCTCCACCTGCTTTTTATGAAGAAACCACATTAACCTCTGAACAAAGTGATGAATTTAATTTTGCCGAGGTTGGACTAAATTGGGATGACCTATTAGAATCAGAATCAAAGCCCATTGCCGAAGTTTTTGAATATCCAAATTGGGAAGAAACTATTATCCCAAATATCAAACCCCCTGTCGAAGAGGTGATCCCTGACTGGGAAAAGTTAAATGATGGCAAAAATCATGATTTGACGACCGAGAGTTGGCAAATAGCCAGTGATGATGTAAATACCGAATTTATGAAGGAATGGGAGCAAAGTGCTGCCAAAATTTCCGAGCTTACTGGTATAGATTTATCTAAAGATTTAGATTTATCTGGAAGCCAAGGCAATGAAAAAGTTAAGGATGTAATTGCAGCCCCAGCTAAACCCAAAGAACGTAAATTAGGGAATGATTTAGGGAAAATGCTGCCCCCAACTTCCAGTGATGAGTCGGGACCCCTTCCGCCACTCCCAGTTTTACCACCGAAAAAAGCCCAGCCCAAGAAGCAACCTATAATCTCTAAGCCAGAAACAGATTGGTATGAAAAATACCACGACAAATCCCCAGAGAGCGTGCCTACTTCTAAGCCATCAAAACCTACCTACGATTTTGATCAACTTGCTGAAGAAATTTGTGAAAACGATCAATTTAGCTGGACAAACTTAAATCAGTCAGCCCAAAATCAACCTAATGCACCCAAGGGAAGGAATCCATCCGATCAAATTGTGATTGATTTAGAAGATGCCCAAGTTGAATCAACTGCAGTTTGGAACTATAATCCTCCCGAATCTTATACCGAGATAGGGGGTGAGATTTCGGCATTTAAGCCCAAACCCAATTTTGATTTGCTCCCAGCCTTAACCCAAATATGGCAGAATTTTAAGATTCCAATTATTGCGATCGCCGCACTAGGTGGATTATTTGCAATTTATTCAGTACCATTTGTCCAGAGAGCAGTAACTGAAGCAGGCTTAAAATCTCAATTACTTAAGGATGCAAGTCGTAAAGATTTAGCTGGTAGCAACTTCCAAGATAGCAAACTAGAGCGCACGAACTTTAGTAATGCCAATCTCAAAAATGTCAATTTTAAAAGAGCTAACTTAAATGGCGTAAATTTTGAAGGAGCTAATCTTAAAGGAGCTAACTTTAGTGGGGCTAACCTCCGAGCCACTCGCCTTAAAGATAGCAAGATTGAACTTAAAGGAGATCAATTGACAAAACTTGAACCCAAGGATTTACTGATGTGGCGGATTGTGAATCAGCCTTTAGCGGGGAGAAATCTGAGTAGACAAAATTTGGAAGGATTTTATTTAGGATCAGCGATGTTAAAAAAGGCTAATTTGACCGAAGCAAAACTAACATGGGTTAACTTTGTCAATGCCGATTTATCTGAAGCTCAACTTACTAGAGCAAATCTAACGGGCGTAAATTTTGTAGGAGCTAATTTGACTGGGGCTGACCTCAATGGAGTTACTTGGATTAAACATAAGCCCAAAACTAACGATAGTACAACTTGTCCTAACCGTAAAAAAGGACCTTGCCAATTTTAGGCTTAAAACTTGAAGTTGAGTTTATGAAAATTGAGCCTGGAGTACAATTTTCTGTTACTTCTGCTATTAGATTTTGTAATCCATAGGCTTTTTGTAAATCCTGTTTCAGCCAGTCTATTAACCAAGGTGTAGCCCCAGCCAGCCAGATAATTTGTCCATAATGGTTGGGAATGTTTGCCAAAATGATTCCACTTATCACGCTCAAACCTAATCCTAAACCTAAGCGTCCATAGCCCCAAAATCTACTGGCACCAAGGATCAAACTACTATCAATTAAAGTACTAAGGATAAAGCCTAGAACTGGAAATGGAGAAATCAGAATAGCGATCGCCTTGAGTATAAATATTCCACTAGCAAGGGTGCGTTGGGATAAAAACCGATCTAGGTCTGTTTGTATATAATTTCTATGAATTTCTATAAGCGATCGAACGGCATTAATTGCTAAAAGTGACTTCCCATCTTGATTTAGTAGATCTAGGATTTTTTGTTTTAGAACTTTAATATCGGTTGAGGGCTTTTCCCAAATTTCCTCAAATTTGTCATCAGACTTTCCAATAGACTGAAAGCGAACTCGGCGGGCTAGAGGTTCGGCACTGGTAAAAATAATCTCATTTGGAGAAATCAGGGCTTGGAGCTCTTGATCTTGCAGAGCCTCATAAATTAATTGCCGATCGCTCTGGGGATAAAGATCAATTTTATTAAATACTAATAAGATCGGTTTATAGGCTTGTTTCAGTTGGGAAATTATTTCTAGTTCTTGCCGAGTTAGGTCGCCTGCGGTGATAAATAAAATTAAATCGGCTTGGTGTGCAGCTTGAATCGCAATTTCTGCCCTAGTTTCTCCGCCAACTTCATCTAGTCCGGGCGTATCAATTAGCCTAATTAGCACTTTGGGAGAATTTGATTTAAGGGCGATCGCTTCTAAATTAAAGCCAGTATTTAAATCTGTAGTTGTGCCATGCAAAGGACTTGTAATCCAGTTTTTTTTACCCTGTAATCCATTCAAAATCGTCGTTTTACCACAGGAGGCTAAACCTAGAACCGCAATTTCAAATATATTATGCTTAAGTTTGGTTTGAAGATTGTGAATCTTTTGCAGAGTCGATTGATCAAGACGGTTAGGATTTTTATGCAGATATTGATCAAGGCGATCGCTTACCAAATCACACTGCCAGTTAATATTCTGACAATTAATAAGAGAAGTAATAAGATCAGTATCAACGTTAGGCATATTAGTAGTAGTAGATCTGAAAATTTAGAGCGGAATTTGTAACAACAACCACTAAAATTCAGATTAAAGTTATGATCGGATTCAATGTAAATTAATATAGCTTTTTTCTCATCAGAATCTCTAATAACTGCTAGATGAGCTTAAAACAGCGATCGGTTCCAATCTTAGTGTGAATCTACTCCCTTCCCAGTCAAAGATTAGTCTTTTGGGGGTGTGGGGGCTGCGCCCCCACGAAGGGGCTTTGCCCCTTAACCCCATTTAAACTGTATATATTTCTATGGTGGGAAGGGAGTAAGTCAATGAGAATCTAAATTTGGATGTGAATTTATAAGTCTGAGAGATTATAAATAATGGTTGCTCCACAGGAAAATTTCCCCAGATTTACCCCCGAAGAGTATTTTAAATGGGAAGAAAAACAAGAACTCCGTTATGAATATCTTGACGGTGAAGTCTATGCCATGACTGGTGGTACTGTAAATCATGGACAACTCACTGCAAACTTTATTGGGTTGCTAGGTTCCCATCTTAGTGAAAGTCCCTGTCGGGTACTTAGCCCTGATGTCAAAGTAGAGGTGCAAAAATCTACTAAATTTATTTATCCCGATCTCAGTGTTACCTGTGACGATCGCGATCAAACTGCAACTAACTTTATCAGCCACCCATGCTTAATTGTCGAGGTTTTATCCCCAAGTACGGAAGGTTATGACCGAGGAGAAAAGTTTAATCTATATCGACATTCTGATAGTTTGAAAGATTATGTTTTGGTGAACACTAACAAAGTTGAAATCAGCCTATATAAAAAAGATGATCGAGGTAAATGGGAAATTATCAACTATGTAGCTGGTGATTTAGTCGAGCTAGAAAGTATTAATTTAACTTTCCCGATCAAACAAGTATTTAGAGGGATCAGATTTTAATAATGGTATTCAGAGAGCGATCGCAATTTTTAAAAATCTTTCTGCCAATTTCAGTAATAGTAGGTGGTTTACTTGCAGCGATTTATTGGAGCCAAGAGCGAATAGTCTCCCTCGAAATAGAAGCTAGGGAATTAGCAAGGGTAGAGCTTCAAACAAAACTCATAAACCAAGATTTAATAGATGCCAGAGCCGATCTATTTACTTTGGCGCGTCTATTAGGTTCTAAGCCTAATTTATCTGATCGATATAAGCAGGAAGTTACAGCCAGATTTTTAGAATTTTTAAAAGGTAAATCTAAATACGATCAAGTTAGATGGATTTTCCCTCCTGATCGAGATCTGATCAAAATCAGATTTCTTAAAGATAATCCCATCGTATCTAAACCTCAAAAAACCTCGGACTATCGTAAATTAGTCATGAATATGGGGGGAAATCAAGTATTTGTATCTTCTTGGCAACCAAAGAGCAGAAATAGCACAATTCATAAGCCCCTAGAGCCAATTATTACCTACAGCATTAAGGTTTTTGGCAAGGAGCAGGAACTGGGGATTTTGACTTTAGATCTATTGGGGACAACCATAGCTAAAAATATTAATCAAAACTGTCTGCCCATAACTCAAAGCCTAAATACCCAATGCTCGCTCGTTGATGCTAAAGGGGTTTGGCTCCAAGGGGAAACTTCCGATCAAGAATGGGGAAATGTTCTAAGCGATCGCCAAGATCAAAGATTTGGTAATAGGTTTCCTGAAGCTTGGCAGCAAATTTCTACCCAAACCTCTGGACAGTTTCAAACCCTAGATGGCATTTTTACTTTTAGGACTATCTGTCCTAATCCAGTTAATTCAGATAATTGCGGTCCTTGGAAGCTGATAGCTCGGTATCCCAGTGTTAACTTTGGACTCAAGAATAGATCCTTAGCTTATTCATTGCTGGGGCTTTATCTAAGCTTAATTTTATTGATAGCCTTTACCGTTAGAAAATTTATAGGCGATCGCCATAGTAGGCAACTAATAGAGCAAGAAATGCAGAAAACTGCAGCTAAATTCAAACAACTATACGATAAAGCCCCCTGTGGCTATCATTCCCTTGATTCTCAATTAGTTTACGTGGATATTAATGATACTGAACTAGCAATGTTGGGCTACGATCGCACAGAACTTGTGGGCAGACTTAAATTCACAGACATCCTGACTGCCGAGAGTATAGACTCCTTTCAATCTAGTCTTGCTAACTTTGTGGAAACAGGAGAATTAAATGGGTTGCAGGTGCAAATCATTTGTAAAAGGGGTGAGATTTTAGACGTTGCCCTCGATGCTTCTATCGTTTATAAGAGTAATGGCGAGTTTGAGACTATTAATTACAACATGATTGATATTAGCGATCACCAAAAAATTAAACAAGAAACGAAAGAACGAGAACAAGCTATCCGCACTCTCTACGATATTACCGCAGACCCCAAATTAAATTTTAGCGATCGGCTCGGTAGTATCCTAACTTTGGGGCGTTACTACTTTGGATTTAATCTAGGAGTAACTGCCAAATTAGACGGCGATCACTATGAAATCCTATTAGCAGAGACCAACGAAGGTCAGTACAACTCTCTAGATAGTTACTTAAATCCCCATAGCGAAAGTGAGCTTAACAATATCTATGTTGAGGTCATGCCCGTGCTTGAATCTATACCTACAACCATCGTCAATAGATTCATGTGGCGAGATCACCCTGAACACAACATTATCCAAGCAGAAAACTTCATTGCTGCTAGAGTATTTAGCCACGGAGAAATATATGGAATTATTGGTTTTGCCAATGTTAGTGGATCTGTGGAAAATTTTGCTAATCGCGATCGCAATATCCTACGGTTAATGAGTCAGTGGATTGGCAGTGAAATTGATCGTAATCAAGCCCAAGAACTTCTTAATGCCCAATTACAGCGATCGCTTCTACTGACCGAAATCACTGAACAAATTCGCCAAAGCCTAAACCCTCAAGATATTTCTCAAACCGCCGCCATTCAGATTGGTAGGGCATTTACAGTTGATTGCTGTGTAATCATGAGCTATAAACCCCAGTCTGGGCTTAAGGTCACCGCCGAATACCTTGATTCCCTTATAGAGCTTGATCCCAACTTAAATCGCCAAATTGACATATCCACCAATCCTCTTGTTCAAAAGGTACTGACTCAGGATCGAGCCCAAAGCGATCGCACCCAAGGGCAAGGCTACAAGTCCATGCTGCAAGTTCGCACCTCCTACCACGGTGAACCCAACGGTGTGATCTCCCTGTATGCCTGCCAAAATATACGAGAATGGCAACCCCACGAATATCAACTTTTAGAAGCTGTCGCCAGCCAGATGGGTATTGCCCTAGCCCAAGCTGATTATTTACAACAAGAAAAACAACAGAGTTTGCAACTGGCAATTAATAATGCTGCCCTAGAACAGGCAAAAGCCGCCGCCGAAAGCGCAAATCGTGCCAAAAGTGATTTCCTTGCCACCATGAGCCATGAGATTCGTACTCCCATGAATGCTGTAATTGGTCTAACGGGTCTATTGCTAGAAATGGATGTCACACCTCAGCAGCAAGATTTTCTCTCCACAATTCGTACAAGTGGTGAATCACTATTAACTATCATCAATGACATTCTTGATTTTTCTAAAATCGAGTCAGGTAAACTAGAGCTAGAATCCTATCCTTTTAATCTGCGCACCTGCATCGAAGAATGCCTTGACCTGTTGGCATCATCAGCTACTGATAAAAAGCTAGAACTTACCTATCAAATGCCTCCCGATGCCCCCACCTATTTTATTGGGGATATAACTCGCCTCAGACAAATTTTGGTTAATTTAATTAGTAACGCTATCAAGTTTACTGCCTCAGGTGAAGTTACAGTAGTTGTGAATTTTTTAGGTCAAACGCCAGAACCTCAATACTCTTGTCGAGTGCAATTTGCCGTCCAAGATACTGGTATTGGCATTCCTCAAACAGCTATGGACAGGCTATTTAAGGCATTTAGCCAAGTTGATGCCTCCACCACTCGTAACTATGGCGGCACAGGTTTAGGCTTGGCTATTAGTAAACGCTTGTGTGATTTGATGGGGGGCACGATATGGCTCGAAAGTATG
>JBBQHY010000032.1:0-13487 GCA_038324415.1 Pseudanabaenales cyanobacterium
TTACGATTTACCAATTCTCAGATTTCCCATTAATGATTTCCCTGATAATTGCACTAGATTTTGGGTTTTAAGTTTAACTACGAACCTTACCCATAGCTCTAATCAAGATCAAAGTTGTCATACTTCTCTAGCATTTAGTACCAAATCCAATGAGCCGGGTTCTTTATTTAATCCCCTATCCGTATTTGCCAAACGTCAAATTAATCTAACTCGGATTGAGTCTCGTCCTTCAAAACGATCGCACAATCCTTATATTTTTTTTATAGATGTGGAAGCATCCATCGACGAGGTAACTGAAGCGATCGCTGAGTTAAGAGAATTTACCGAAACCTTGAAAATATTTGGCAGCTACAATATTCACATTCAATCAATTACTCAAAGTACTACCTTACTAAATTGAAGTCCTACTAAAAAATTGAATAATAGCAATTAGGATTGAAGTTAATTAGTTTAACGCAGCAAATTAACCCAGATAAATAGTACAAGCATGATTGTCTTAACCGCAGTTATTTCCCACCATTCCTCTGATTATTTAGGGCATTTACCAAACCTTACCCTAGCTTTGACGGCAGAAGAACGCTCCCGTAGCCGCTTACGCTATGAATCTGTAGAAGGCGAAATACTACAACTCCAACTACCGAGGGGAACGGTTTTACATGATGGGGATTTGTTAGTAACTGAGTTAAAAGATAAATGGGTAAAGGTAATTGCCAAGCCCGAACCCATCATCACAATTACAGCCAGTTCAGAATTATCTCTACTAAGAGCTGCCTATCATTTGGGTAATCGTCATGTGCCTTTAGAAGTTAAGCCTACCTATCTCCGACTTGCGCCTGATTCAGTGCTAGAGGATATGCTGCATCATTTAGGATTGGAAATTACAGCAGAAATCGCCCCATTTCAACCAGAGTCAGGAGCATACGGACATAGTCACTAATCTTTTACGCCTATTCCAACTTTGCAGCCCCGCCCTGCCTGTGGGCGCCTATAGCTATTCGGAAGGGATTGAAGCTCTGTGCGATCGCCACACCATCCACGATGATTCAACCCTTACCCATTGGCTAGAGCAGGAATTAAAGTATGGCTCTATTCGAGTCGAGGCAACAGTTTTAATTCGTGCCTACGATGCTATTGATCCAATTAATCTAGAACCGAATTTAGAAGCTCTTAAATACTGGAATAATTGGTTTTCAGCATCTAGAGAAACATCAGAATTACGGGCTGCGAGTTGGCAAATGGGAACTTCCTTGAGCAAGTTATTAACAGATATTGCCCCTGATGAGTTTGAGCAGATATTCAAATATCTCTGTGCAGCTAGTTATCCTGTGGGAGTTTGTAACTTAGCGATCGCCTTTGGTGTAGCTGCTGCCATTTGGCAAATTGAGAAAAATATTTTAGTGACTGCCTATCTGCAAACTTGGGCGGCAAATCTAGTTACGGCTGGGGTCAAACTAATTCCCTTGGGGCAAACTTCGGGGCAGAGAATTATATTTAAACTTGGTGATCGGATTCAGAAAACTGCGATAGAAGTTCTAAACCTTGTTGATGAGGATTTAGAAAGTTGTAATTGGGGCTTGGCGATCGCCTCTATGCACCATGAATATCTCTATAGCCGTCTGTTTCGGAGCTAAAGCATAGTTGAAATTCCCATGTATTTTTTCCAATATAGACAAAAATCTATATAAACTGAAGTTAAAAAGTTCAAAACTAGTAATAAATACTTAACAAAGTTTAATAATATATAGAGATTGCTTAAATATTCCTAAATTGGGAGCTTATCTCACTGTGATGACACATCAATTTCCGTGGCTGACCACAATTATCCTCTTACCATTTATTGCGGCATTAGCCATTCCACTCATTCCCGATAAATATAGTAAGTTTGCTCGGTGGTATGCATTAGGGGTTGGAGTCACTAATTTTCTACTGATGATTTATGCATTTTGGCAAAACTACGACTCTTCCAAATCTTCATTTCAGCTTGCCGAAAAATATGCTTGGGTTCCCCAATTAGGCTTGAACTGGTCACTTTCTGTAGATGGACTTTCGGTGCCTTTGGTTTTACTAGCTGGTATGGTTACGACCTTGGCAATGCTATCGGCATGGCAGGTGGATCGCAAGCCCAAACTCTTCTATTTTTTAATTCTGATGCTCTACGCTGCTCAAATTGGCGTGTTTGTGGCTCAAGATGCTCTCCTACTATTCATCATGTGGGAGTTGGAGCTAGTCCCAGTTTATTTATTGATTTCCATCTGGGGTGGGCAAAACCGCCGCTATGCCGCCACCAAGTTTTTACTCTATACGGCAGGAGCTTCAGTATTTATCTTGATTGCTGCCTTGGGTATGGCGTTTTATGGCAATAACGTTACCTTCGACATGGTGGAATTAGGGATGAAGGACTATCCCCTCGGCATAGAGCTACTTTTGTATGCGGGTTTATTAATTGCCTTTGGGGTCAAGTTAGCGATTTTCCCTATGCATACTTGGCTGCCTGATGCCCATGGTGAAGCTTCTGCCCCTGTATCTATGATCCTTGCGGGTGTACTTTTGAAGATGGGTGGCTATGGCTTAATTCGCTTCAATCTGGAAATGTTGCCCCATGCCCATGTTTACTTTGCGCCAATTCTTGCCATCCTTGGCGTTGTGAATATTATTTACGGCGGATTAAATTCCTTTGCTCAACCGAACATGAAGCGAAGGCTGGCGTATTCCTCTGTTTCGCACATGGGATTTGTCCTGCTTGGTATTGCTTCCTTTACAGATTTGGGAATCAATGGCGCATTGCTGCAAATGATCTCCCACGGTTTAATTGCGGCTCTACTATTCTTCCTAGCAGGTATTACCTACGACCGCACCCACACGCTAATTTTGGCAGAAATGGGGGAAATTGGAAAACTAATGCCTAAGGTATTCGCTTTATTTACGGCGGGGGTTATGGCGTCTTTGGCTTTGCCTGGCATGAGTGGATTTGCTAGCGAGTTGTCAGTGTTTATTGGTTTAGCCACCAGTGATGTCTATAGTTCACCTTTTAGAGTTGTGACTGTACTTTTGGCTTCAGTAGGGTTGATCCTGACTCCTATCTATCTGCTCTCGATGTTGAGACAACTCTTTTACAACACTGGTGTTTTTCCTTCCTGCGTCATTGATGCTTACAAAGAGAGAGGCTTGGGTGTGCAAGAGGCAGTGTGTTTTGGTACTAATTGTGCTCTACCTGCCGAGGTTCTATTTAGTGATGCTAAACCCCGTGAATTAGCGATCGCCTTTGCTTTCCTTTTACCTGTAATTGGTATTGGTTTTTATCCGAAGTTGGCAACCCAAGTCTATGATGTCAAAACTGTGGCAATCAATACCCAAATCAAAGAATCCTATAGCCAAATTGCCCAAGCTAAGGGACATATCTACGCCAAAGGATTTTGGGCTCCGACAATTGCTGAAACTGAATTAAATCCTAATTTGGCAGTTATTAAGTAAGGTTTCGTTAATTAAAATTTAAGGCGATCGCTTTCCAGGTCTTTAGATTCTTTAGTTGGCGATCGCTTTTTTGGGTCTAAAAAAAATGTCATACTTAGCCAAAATATTTAGTTTCAAAATATTCAGCTTTTAATTATGAATATTCGTATTGGTAATGGCTATGATATCCATCGTTTGGTTAACGATCGCCCTTTAATCATAGGCGGCGTAAATATTCCCTACGCACAAGGTTTACTTGGTCACAGCGATGCTGATGTTTTAACCCATACAATAATGGATGCAATGTTGGGAGCTTTGGCATTAGGAGACATTGGACATTATTTTCCACCCACCGATCCCCAATGGGCGGGTGCAGATAGTATTAAATTATTGCAAGCAGTAGATCAGTTAATTAAAGCCCAAGGATGGCAAATTAATAATATTGATTCCGTGATTATTGCCGAAGCTCCAAAGCTTAAACCCCATATTAAATCTATGTGTGATCGCCTTGCCCAAGCCCTAGATCTAGAAATTAGTCAAGTTAGTGTTAAAGCCACAACTAATGAAGGCTTAGACTCAATGGGACAAAAAGCCAGTATTGCTGCTCATGCCGTGGTTTTATTAGTTCGCATTTAGTCATAAAGTTGAATGGTAAGCATTTGACATCTAGGCAAAAAGTGGTGATTTTGAAGGCATAATAGTTAAAAATCATAAGAAATTTCTAGCAATGGCAACCTTAGACAAGCGATCGCCCAACCAACAACTTTTACCCCTAACTGCTAAAACCAACTCTAGCGATCATCTAGAAATTGGTGGTTGCGATGTGGTGGAGCTAATACAGCAATACGGCTCACCCTTATATATTTTAGATGAAGTCAGTCTGCGGACTGCTTGTCAACAATATCGTGGGGCTTTTAAGGATCATTATCAAGGTGAATCCCAAGTAATTTATGCATCTAAAGCGTGGAATTGTTTAGCGATTTGTGCGATCGTGGCATCGGAAGGATTGGGCATAGATATAGTTTCAGGTGGAGAGCTATTTACGGCGCTCCAAGCAGGGGTTAATCCCGATCTACTATATTTACACGGTAATAATAAATCTCAAGACGAACTAGAGTACGCGATCGCCTCTGGTTGCACAATCGTCATTGATAACTGGCTAGAGCTTAAAACTGCTACTAATTTGGCGCAGAGTCTGGGTAAATGCCCACGAATCATGCTCAGAATTACCCCAGGCATTGAGTGTCATACCCACGAATACATTCAAACAGGACACCTAGATAGTAAATTTGGTTTTGATCCGACCGAAGTAGAATCGGTCTTTGCCTTTTTAGCCAATCAAATCATACTTAATTGCATTGGTGTTCATGCTCACATTGGCTCTCAAATCTTTGAACTGCAACCCCACCAAGATCTAGGGGCAGTGATGATCAAGTGTTTCAAGATTGCTGTTAAATATGGCTTACACCTAACCGAACTTAATATTGGCGGCGGCTTGGGCATTAGCTACACCGAATCCGATGATCCGCCTAGCATTACTGACTGGGTAAAAACCGTGAGTGCAAGTGTGATGGCAGCCTGCCAAGCTGAGGATTTACCATTACCAAAATTAATTTCAGAACCAGGGCGATCGCTAATTGGAACTGCCTGTGTAACTGCTTATACGATTGGTGGAGGTAAAACCGTACCCCAAGGCAGAACCTATATTACGATTGATGGTGGGATGTCGGATAACCCTCGACCCATTACTTATCAATCTAAATATCTAGCTGTGGTTGCCAATCGGATGGGAGCTGAGGCAGATCAAGTGATCACGATCGCAGGTAAACATTGCGAATCAGGCGATATTTTAATCAAAGATATTAAACTACCAAAAACTGAAGCAGGGGATATTCTGGTCGTACCAGCAACGGGAGCTTACAATTACAGCATGGCTTCCAATTACAACCGTATTCCTAAATTAGCAGCAGTTCTGGTAGATGCAGGAGAAGCAAATTTGATCCTCAAGCGTGAAACCTATGAAGACTTGATCCGTCAGGACTTAATACCGAATAGACTACGATAGATTTTTCAATTATTAATGCTAGAGATTTTTTAAGAGCATTGTCTGAAGAGGGGTTATGCAGGGGTTAATCAATATGGTCTCCGACCCGGTTGTCTTGACACTAAAGGCAATCGACTTGTTGACTGTGTTGCTAGTTGTCTATCTGTTTTTGGCAATAACTAGCGATCGCCGTACCCTATTGATGATTAGAGGGTTTGTGGTGATTTTATTTCTAAACATTATTAGTAGCCGTTCAGGATTACAACTATTAACCTTTGTGTTAGATAAACTTCTAATTGGCGCAGCAGTGTCGATGGCAGTGCTCTTACAAACCGAGTTAAGAAGATTTCTGGAGCAATTGGGGCGAGGAAATGTCGTAGGGCTCCTAAAGCCGTCTCGACGCAGCCCGATCAAAACCGACAGTATTATTGAAAAACTTCACGAAGCGGTGCAAGAACTTTCCCAAAATCGGACGGGGGCATTAATCTTAATCGAAACAGGTGAGCCGATCGAAGAGCATGAATTTTCTGTATCTGGTGTCACCTTAAACGCCTTCCTATCCAAAGAAATACTCCAAACTATTTTTCAGCCTTCAACCTTGCTCCATGATGGGGCGGTGTGGGTGCGAGAGGAGCGTATTATTGCTGCGGGTGTAATTTTCCCTATTTCCGATCGCTATGCCTCTAGAGAAATTGGGACTCGGCACAGAGCCGCCATGGGAATTACCGAACGAGTTAATAATTGCTTTTGCATAGTTGTATCCGAAGAAACAGGATCAATTGCGATTGCCGATCAAGGTAGTCTAGATCGCCCCATTACCAGTAGTAAACTTAAAGAGACCTTAGAGTTAAAATTAGCATCTAAGCGACCCGTGACTCTAGCTGGGAAACCAAGATTTAATAATCTACGTCAAATCCTAGGATGGGAGTCGATATTTAAACGCAAATCCTCAAGAAAAAATGACCGCTAAGTTACTGCAAGCCTTACCCCCAGATTTAGATCGAGCTAAAATACCCCACCATGTGGCAGTAATCATGGATGGTAATGGGCGGTGGGCAAAACAAAAGGGATTTCCTCGCATTATTGGACATCGGCAGGGAGTAGATGCCCTTAAAGACCTGCTACGGTGCTGCAAAGATTGGGGCATTGGGGCTTTAACTGCCTACGCTTTTTCTACCGAAAATTGGGGTAGACCGCTAGAGGAAGTAGACTTTCTCATGGTTTTATTTGAGCGAATTTTACGCCGAGAACTAGCCGAGATGTGTGATGAAGGAGTAAGAATTACATTTGTGGGCGATTTAGACGCATTACCTATATCCTTGCAGACCGAAATTCAGCAATCTATGGCAGCAACTGCAAAAAATCAAGCAATTCACTTTACGATCGCTATTAACTACGGCAGTCGCCATGAGATTATTAAAGTCTGTAGGCAAGTAGCTCAGGCTGTGCAAATAGGGAAACTTAAAGTAGAAGAAGTCGATGAAAACTTATTTCAGCAACATCTCTACACTGCTGGAGAATCCGATCCAGACCTGTTAATTCGTACCAGTGGTGAAATGCGCTTAAGTAATTTTTTACTATGGCAAATTGCTTACACTGAGATTTACTTTACCCAAACTCTTTGGCCCGATTTTAATCGCACCGAATTTCATCAGGCATTAAGGGAATATCAAAAACGAGATCGCCGCTTTGGCAAAACCTAATATATATCCCTCTACCTTAAGACAGGTTAGTTAAACTAATTGAGCTAAAAAAATAGAGGGAATAAAACTATTCTGCTTGTTTACCGCCTTGAAGTTTTAGCAGAAAATATCCAAATGCAATACCAACAGGTATCAAGACCATACATAAGATGATCGAATTTACTAGTTCACCCATACATTTACCTCTTTAGAAATTTAATTAAAATTTGATAGAAATTTGATTAATAAATTTAGGAATAAATCTAAATTAACTACAGAAATTCAGTTTATATTAAACCAGCCTCTATGAAATTATCGATTGAGGAATGATCGATTCAAAAGCGTAATTCAAATCAGCAATTGTCTATGCAAATTCTCAAAGTCATTAAACTTAGCCTTATTGGATTAATCATGCTCTGTCCTGCGGTGGTTGCGGAGTCATTGGTTGTGCCTAATGTACCTAAAAAGTCAGCATTGATGTTTCAAGATCTAGCGATCGCCCCTAAACTCAATCTAGATCCGCAAGTATTACAGGGAATTAGTGGTGGGGTGGAAGAAACCACAAAAGTCTCTGGCAGGGCAACCACTGAAACTGGGGATTGTATTGGCTTTGTTGATACCTTACCTGACCACAAGATTACTCTAGCCTCTAATTTTAAGTTTTTGAACCTCAAGGTTTTAAGCTCTGGGGATACGGTGCTGTTAATCAAAGGACCTGGAGGTAGTTGGTGTAATGATGATAGTAATGGTCGAAATCCTGCGATCGCTGGAGATTGGTTAAAAGGCACCTATGAAATTTGGGTTGGCTCCTACGAACAAAACTCGTCCTATCCCTACCTGTTGCAGGTCTCGGAAAAGCCCTAATCTACTGCCTTTAGGATCACATCTAATAGCTGAGGAAATCTTTGATCTAGATCCAGTTTGCGTAAGGAATTAATGCCTTGGGTACCTTCGCAACGGGTATAAATTACACCTGCATCTCTTAAAACCTTGAAGTGATGGGATAGAGTTGATTTGGCGATCGCTGATTTAAACACAAACGCACAGCAAGTCAATTCCTCTGTTTCTGCCAAACTTTTGACAATTTGCAATCGGGTAGGGTCACTCAGGGCATAGAGGACAGAGGTTAAATCTATTTGCTCTTGGATTGGAAAAATCATTTTACGCATAATCTGCATTATTCCATAAAATTCTAGTGATTTTTAAATCAGGCTACTACCTTCCCAGTCAATGATTAGTCTTTTGGGAGTGTGGGGGCTGCGCCCCCACGAAGGGGCTTTGCCCCTTAACCCCATTTAAACTGTGTATATTTCTATGGTGGGAAGGGAGTATGAATACAAATGGGGTATCAAAACTTTAGTAATTGGCTATAATATCTCAAACTAATTCACAAAAATTTACGAATGCTAAAAACTGCGATCGCCCCCCAGAAGTCTTTACCATTTACCCCGACCGATACCTTTATTCATAGGCATATTGGCGTAACTCCTGTAGATATTGAAGAAATGCTCAAGGTTCTAGAATTAGCTTCCATTGAAGATTTAGTTAGCAAGACAGTACCTAGTGCAATTCGATTTGCAGGCTTATTAAATCTAGGGGAGTTTACCGAAGGCAGGGGCGAGCAGGAACTATTACAAAATCTCAAGGTAATCGCGTCTCAAAATCAAGTATTGCGATCGTTTATTGGCATGGGCTACGCCAACTGCATCACACCTTCCGTGATTCAACGCAACATCTTAGAAAACCCTGGCTGGTATACCCAATATACTCCTTACCAAGCCGAAATCGCCCAAGGCAGACTAGAAGCACTGCTCAACTTCCAAACCATGATTATTGATCTTACGGGGATGGAAATTGCTAATGCTTCACTTTTAGATGAAGGTACTGCCGCCGCGGAAGCTATGAGCATGATCTATGGACTGCATAAAGATCAGAACTGCATAAAGTTCTTTGTTTCGGACTCCTGTCACCCTCAAACCATTGCAGTTGTTAAAACTCGGGCTGAGGCATTGGGAATCGAGGTAATTATTGCCAACCATAGAGATATTGATTTTGATCGCTCCTGTTTCGGTGCCTTGCTGCAATATCCCGCTACCGACGGTACAATTTATGACTATGCAGAATTTATTGATAAAGTTCATAGTGCTGGTGGATTGGCGATCGCTGCTACGGACTTATTAGCCCTCACAGTTCTCAAACCACCAGGTGAATTTGGTGCAGATGTCGTGGTTGGCAATTCCCAAAGATTTGGCGTACCCCTCGGTTTTGGTGGACCCCATGCCGCATTTTTCGCCACAAAAGAAGCTTTCAAACGGCAGATTCCAGGGCGAGTTGTGGGGATTTCCAAAGATGTCCATGGGAATCAAGCATTAAGATTAGCTCTCCAAACCCGTGAACAACACATTCGCCGCGACAAAGCTACCAGTAATATTTGTACAGCCCAAGTTTTACTCGCGGTCATGGCAGGAATGTATGCGGTTTACCACGGTTCGGAAGGCTTAAAACAAATAGGCGATCGCACCCATCAACTCACAAAAATTCTGGCAATAGGTTTAGAAAAATTAGGCTACAGGCTTGGAACCTCTCAGTTCTTTGACACCCTAAAAGTGAATGTGGATTCTGCCCAAGATATCTTGAATAAAGGCATAGAAAAAGGTATTAATCTGCGGGCTATTGATCCCTATACCGTAGGAATTTCTCTTGATGAAACTACTTCTCGCCAAGATATTATCAATATTTTAGGAATATTCAGCACTTCCGAAGTTGATATAGATAGCTTGGATTATGCAGCAGATAAATTAGGAACCTTTAAACGCACAAGTTCCTATCTCACACATCCTGTATTTAATCAATATCACACTGAAACTGAACTCCTAAGGTACATTCATCGCCTCCAGTCAAAGGATTTATCCCTGACCACATCGATGATTCCTTTAGGTTCTTGCACCATGAAGCTCAACGCCACCTCGGAAATGCTTCCTGTAACCTGGGCAGAGTTTGGACAAATTCATCCCTTTGCGCCATCTACCCAAACTAAAGGTTATCAAGTTCTATTTCAACAATTAGAGACTTGGTTAGGGGAAATTACAGGCTTCGCTGGCATCTCGCTCCAACCCAACGCTGGCTCTCAAGGTGAATATGCAGGACTTTTAGTAATTCGTGCCTACCATGACTATCGTGGCGATCGCCATCGTCAAATTTGTTTAATTCCCCAATCTGCCCACGGGACAAATCCTGCTAGTGCGGTTATGGCTGGGATGAAAGTCGTAGCGATCGCCTGTGATGACATGGGTAATGTTGATTTAGCAGATCTACGCACCAAGGCTGAGAAGCATCAGCACGAACTAGCGGCACTCATGGTTACCTATCCCTCTACCCACGGAGTATTTGAAGCATCAATCAAAGAGATTTGTGATATCGTCCATTATTACGGTGGTCAAGTTTACATGGATGGGGCAAATATGAACGCTCAGGTGGCTCTCTGTCGTCCAGGTGATTTTGGGGCAGATGTCTGTCACCTCAATTTACATAAAACCTTCTGTATTCCCCACGGCGGCGGCGGGCCTGGGATTGGACCCATTGGCGTGATGTCTCATTTAGTTCCATTCTTACCAGATACCACCTTTGCTAGTCATATCGAATCATCCAAACCGAATGTAGGAGCAGTTTCCGCCGCACCTTGGGGTAGTGCCAGCATTCTCACGATCTCTTGGGTGTATATTGCCTTAATGGGAGCAAAGGGCTTAAAACTAGCAACTGAAGTGGCAATTCTAAATGCCAACTACATCGCTAAACGTTTGGAATCTTCCTATCCAATTTTATACAAAGGCGAGAATGGTTTAGTAGCGCACGAATGTATTTTGGATTTACGGAGCTTGAAAACGACCGCAGGAATCGAAGTAGATGATATCGCTAAACGCTTAATGGACTATGGCTATCACGCCCCAACTGTAAGCTGGCCCGTAGCAGGAACCATGATGGTAGAACCCACGGAAAGTGAATCTAAACAAGAACTAGATCGCTTCTGTGATGCCATGATTGCCATTCGAGCAGAGATTTCAGAAATTGAATCTGGAGAAATGGATAAGCTTGATAATCCCTTGAAAAATGCTCCCCACACAGCAGAATTCTTACTTAAAGATGAATGGACTCATCCTTACTCCCGATCGCTTGCCGCCTATCCTGCTCCTTGGACAAAAGAACATAAATTCTGGGCAACGGTAGGTCGGATTGATAATGCCTTTGGCGATCGCAACTTTATCTGTTCCTGTCAACCCATGGAGGATTATACAGACTAATTTTCAGGGGAACAAGGCAGTTTCTGGTAAAAAATTACTCAATCCGAAGCCCCTAAATCCCCGATTTTGGGGACTTTGATTTTCAGAACCACCAGAATTGGGGGCAGAGGGCTGAGTATATTCTTTAAAGGAAATCTCCTAATTACTGAGCATTGCTCAATTGAAGGAGAAGTTGAAAGAGAAATCCAGCAAAAGTAGGGGTAGATATATGACCGCTCAGCTCAATTGGCACAAGTTACTTGCAATTTTATTTCAGATATTTATCCTGAGCCTTGTTATTACTTTGGGTATAGTGATTTGGATTAATATTAGCCACAATCTTGAACAGTCAGGCATTCGACTTGGGTTTGATTTTCTCAATTCTCAAGCAGGATTTAATTTGCGCGAAACTTCTATTCCGTTTCAGCCCACAGACACCTATAGTCGTGCCCTTTTAGTGGGGTTGCTAAATACCCTTAAGGTGATGGCGATCGCTATTGGTTCTGCTACGATTATCGGATTTACGATTGGCATAGCTCGACTATCTGAAAACTGGTTGGTGCGAAATCTGGGCATGGTATATGTGGAAGTAATTCGGAATACGCCTTTGCTTTTGCAAATATTCTTTTGGTATTCTGCTTTCATCTCTCTTCCTTCTGATTCTTCTGAGGTGTTATGGGGACTGATTAAATTGAGTAAAGAAGGCATTAATATTCTGGGCTTAAATTTCTATCCCGAGTTCTCAGCTTTGGCGATCGCTCTCACGGTTTATCAGGCAGCTTTTATTGCTGAAGTGGTACGGGGTAGCTTGTTAGCAATTCCCCAAGGACAGTGGCAAGCCGCTAGAGCTATGGGTTTCAACAGTAGTCAAGTTTTGGGATTAGTGATTTTACCCCAAGCTTTACGGATTATTCTGCCGCCTTTGACTAGCCAGTATGTGAATATTGCCAAGAATTCTAGTTTAGGTGTGGCGATCGCTTACGAAGATATATATGCCATTGCCTCTACTACTTTTAATCAAACTGGGCGATCGGTAGAGGTGGTAACATTATTAGCAATTACCTATCTATTAATTAGCTTGGTTACCTCTGTGATTATGAATTTAATCAATAAAAAAGTCATTTTCGGAATCCTTTAGAGCTTTTTAGGCAGTGATTAGGAAAAAGTGCAATCAGCCATTATATAGCTTAATGCGGCAGCTACTCCCTTCCCAGTCAAAGATTAGTCTTTTGGGGGTTAAGGGGCTTTGCCCCTTAACCCCATTTAAACTGTGTATATTTATATGGTGGGAAGGGAGTAACACTAATTACCTTTTCAACTATGCCTAATTGGTTTGTGTTTTGAGGACGGTTGGCATTGACTCGAATGCGATTGCCTACAAATAATTCTGCCATGGTTATAAATGCAAATCTCAAACATTGGAAGTTCAAGCTCCAGTTAATCATGGTGTGATTGCTAAATATTCATTTTGGCAATGTCAAAATTGTGGCTGGTTCTCTAAGATTTTCTATTATCCCGAGGAGCAGCCATTGGATTTTTCGCTAGCTTTTAAGTAATTCAAAATCTTTAACTCGGTTTTTTGTTTCAATGCTGCTCCAGCCAGTTGGCCGAAACCAAAAGGAATACAAAGGAGGGAAGTCCTCTATACCGATCGGTTAATTATTGCTCAAAATTGTTATATTGGAGTGAAGCGATTAAAATCTTTAACTAACTCACATCATGACAACTTTTAGCCATACTCAGCCTGTTGTGCGCATCAAGCAAGCTGCTATGGATGTTCAAGATCTTGAAGGACTTCTACGTCTCAATATCCAAGTAAAAGACCAAAAATTACTGTACCTTTTTTATACCCGTATCGATCAGGCTTTTATTTTGTGGGGTGTTATCTGTACCATTATTTTCTTGACGGGTCAGTTTTCGACGATCGGATGGACTGAGCAAGCTATTATATGGTCAATTCTGACTCTGATTGGCTCTTGGGGCACCTATCGTTTGGCTTGGTATTGGGTGAGCGTAGAACGAAAGCGGTGGGTG
>JBBQHY010000033.1:0-12725 GCA_038324415.1 Pseudanabaenales cyanobacterium
CAAGATTGTCGCAGTTGGCAAAAACTACACTGCTCACGCCGAGGAAATGAATAGTTCAATTTCCCAAGAACCTTTACTATTTTTAAAGCCCTCCAGTGCTTTACTGGCTACTGAAGGTACGATTTTACTGCCATTCCAGTCTCAACAAATAGACTATGAAGGAGAATTAGCTCTGATTATTGGTAGTCATTGTACTAATTGCTCAATTCAACAAGCGGCAGGAGCAATTTGGGGATATTTGATCGCTAATGATGTCACAGCTAGGGATTTACAAAAGCAGGATAGTCAGTGGACTAGGGCAAAGGGATTTGATACTTTTTGTCCCCTTGGTCCGTGGATTGTTCGTGAGATTAGTCCTACGGCTCAGATTCAAACATTTTTACAGAACTCTAAACAGCCGATGCAGTCTGACACAATCGACAATATGGTATTTAGTCCAGAGTTTTTGGTTGCTTACATTAGCCAGATTATGAGTTTAATACCTGGGGATGTAATTTTAACGGGAACGCCAAGTGGAGTTGGAGTTTTGAGTCAGGGCGATCGCATTTCCATCGAGATAGAAGGAATTGGAAAATTACAGAACTATGTAGATATTTGTAAACCAGTGCCTTTAGAAAGTGAATACGAATATATGGATTCGATTCTTTGACTGCGGAAATGCAAAAAATCACTTGGAATTTAAGCTTTTTAATCAAAGATTATCAAATATTTTTTAATTAAGTATGGAGTTAAGCGGATTCGAACCGCTGACCCCCTCAATGCCATTGAGGTGCGCTACCAACTGCGCTATAACCCCTTAACTGTGAGATATCTATATTAGCAGTAAAGCGATCGCTTGCCAATTTTTAGTTTATTTTGATCGCTTTACTTTTGACATAGGCTAATTACTGCAGATGCAACACATTAAATTAGCGAACCCATTTTTGTGCTACTAATTCAGCAAGGTCAACTACGCGTTGGCTATAGCCCCATTCATTGTCGTACCAAGCAATTACCTTAACCATATTTCCGCCCATGACCATAGTTAAGGAAGAATCTACGATTGAGGATGCGTCACATCCACGGTAATCAATGGAAACCAAAGGAAGCTCATTATATTCTAGGATGCCTTTGAGTTCACCTTCTGCTGCAGTTTTCAGAGCTTGGTTAACTTCTTCAGCGATCGTTGATTTTTCGGTTTCAATTACAAAGTCAACAACTGAAACATTTGGAGTTGGCACCCGTAAAGCAATGCCATTGAGCTTACCTTTAAGTTGAGGAAGTACTAAAGCTACAGCCTTAGCCGCACCAGTAGAAGTTGGTACAATACTTAAAGCAGCAGCCCTAGCGCGACGTAAATCACGATGGCTGGCATCTAGGAGTCTTTGGTCGCCAGTATAGCTGTGGGTAGTGGTCATTACGCCTTTGACAATTCCAAAACTTTCATCAAGGACTTTAGCTACAGGTGCTAGGCAATTTGTGGTGCAACTGGCATTACTAATGATGTGATGCTGACTATGTTCGTAGAGCTTATGGTTTACACCCATGACAAAAGTGCCATCTTCATTTTTGCCTGGAGCCGTAATCAGTACTTTTTTAGCTCCTGCCTTAAAATGTTTGCCAGCACCTTCACGATCTATAAATACTCCAGTTGCCTCAATAATTAGGTCAATTCCTAGATGTTTCCATGGTAGGTTTTCAGGGTTGCGATCGGATGTGGTCTTGATGCGATGCCCATTTACAGTGATGGAATCAGTATCATGACTGATGTCAGCTTTGAAAATACCCAGCATTGAGTCATAACGCAATAGGTGCGCGTTGGTGGCAGGATCTGAGGTGTCATTGATGGCAACAATCTCTAATTGACTGTCCTTTCGATCTGCCCAACATCTAAGGAAATTACGCCCAATCCGTCCGAATCCATTAATTGCTACCTTAATCACAGCCTATGCCCTTTTATAGAATTATTTAATTGAGTATGGAGCTTATGATACCGAAAAAAGGTAACTTTTACTTGTCAATCTTAATAATTTAAAAATAGTCTGTGGTCAAATTTGAGTTGTAAAGTTTTAAAGAAATTTTAAGCTCCCAGATTGAAAGGATTCTAGAGGTATTAATTAATTTGAATTTTCCTATGCCTAGTTAAATCCACTCGCTAACTTCGCTGAATCATCTAATCAAAGCTAAGATGAGGATATGGCTCGATCGCAATTGCACCAAATTAACTCCTATCTTCGCCCCCACTACCGAGATTTGATCCTAGGTACAGTGGCATTATTTATAGTAAATGCTGTGGGAACTTATATTCCGTGGCTGATCCGCACTGCTATTGATCAGCTATCAGAGGTTTTTACAACAGATAAGGTTTTACACTTTGTCCTAATTATTTCAGTACTAGCTTCGGTGATGTGGGTAATTAGGATGGCTTCGCGGATGTGGCTGTTCGGCATTGGGAGATCAGTAGAGTTTGATCTAAGGCAAAAAATATTTGAGCATTTACTGAAGCTACCGCCTAGCTATTTCTCCCATAATTCCGCAGGAACTTTAATTAGTATCGCCACCAGTGATGTGGAGAATATTCGGCGGCTGCTAGGATTTGCAGTTTTAAGCTTAATTAATACAGTCTTTGCCTATGCTATGACTTTACCCGCAATGTTGGCATTGAATCCCCAACTGAGTTTGATGGCGATCGCTCCCTATCCATTAATGCTGATTTTAGTCCAGATGTTTGGAGGACAGCTTCGGGATCAACAGTTAAAAATTCAAGAGGAGTTGTCTAATGCGAGTTCGCTCCTGCAAGAAGACCTAAATGGCATGGCGTTAATTAAGACCTATGCCCAAGAGGAAAATGAACGTAAGGCATTTAACCAAGTTAACCAACGGTTGCTAGGTGCTAACTTACAAATGGCATTGACTCGAAACTTGCTATTCCCAATTTTAGGCGGGATCGCCAGTGTGAGTTTGCTTTTATTACTATGGTTTGGGGGCGAAGCGATCGCTACTAATCCCACTGGAGATTTTAAGATTGGTAGTTTAATTGCTCTATTTATCTATGTGGAACGGTTAATTTTCCCCACGGCACTTTTGGGTTTTACGATTACCACTTACCAACGAGGTAAGGTCAGTATTGATCGGGTTGAAACTATTTTGCAAACTCCTCCAGCAATTTCGGATTTATCTGGGGCGATCGTTATGCCTTTAGATCAGGTGAAAGGTAGGGTAACTGCTCGAAATCTGACTTTTAGCTACCCTGAGTCTAGTCACGCAGCATTAGATCATGTCAGCTTTGATATTTTTCACGGCGAGACTGTGGCAATTATTGGGGCTGTAGGATCTGGCAAATCTACTTTAGCTAATGCTCTACCTCGACTTTTGGATATTGGCGCAGGTCAATTGTTTATTGATGGCATTGATATTACAAAAATTAAGCTAAATGATCTACGGGCAATTATTAACTATGTGCCCCAAGATAGCTTTCTGTTTAGTGCCACCATGGCAAATAACATCCGTTATGGCAAGCCCGATGCGGCAATGTCGGAGGTGGAATATTTTGCCGATCAAGCAGGGATCCAAAATGAAATTCTAAACTTTCCGCAGCAGTATGAGACCTTAGTGGGGGAACGGGGCATTACGCTTTCGGGAGGACAAAGACAACGGACTGCCCTAGCTCGAGCTTTATTAGTGGATTCGCCAATTTTGCTTTTAGATGATGCTCTATCCAGTGTAGATAATCAGACAGCCACAACAATTTTGGAAAATCTTCCCAAGCATAAAACTGTAATTTTTATTTCCCATCAACTATCGGCTGCTGCCAATTGCGATCGCATTTTACTAATGGATCAAGGTAAGATTGTTTCGAGTGGAACGCATCAGGAATTACTAAAGTCTTCGCATTTATACAATAAACTGTGGAATCAACATAAATTAGAAGAAGTTTTACGCTAAGGAACTGTGATCCCAAATTTGATTACATTTGCTCAAATGACTATCCCAGCATCTACGGTATTTAGAGATATTTTAGGGTTGGTTATTTTGTTGGGAATATCGGCATTATGTTCAGCTTCTGAAACTGCAATTACTTCTTTAGATAATTTTAAGCTGAGATCGCTAATCCAAGAGAGAGGTGATAAAGGCGGAATATTTATGATGGTGATTGAGAAACGTAGCCGATTTATTAGCACGCTCCTAATTACCAATAACATCGTTAACATTGGCGCAACGGTTTTAACCACAAATATATTTTTACTATGGCTAGGGGAATCTGGACTGGGCATTTCTACCGCCCTGATGACAGTTTTAGTTTTGGTTTTTGGAGAAATCACGCCTAAGTTGATTGCTGTTAATAATGCCTTTCCAATTTTTAAGATAGTAGTTAAGCCCATATATTTCCTCTCGATCTTAATGACTCCTGTTTTGCTATTTTTTGATAGCATTTCCCAATGGGCAATTAGAATGCTCCGCGTAAATAATCAAAATCCTGAAGGGGAGTCAATGCAGGATTTGCAATTGCTGATTGATGTCCTGAGCCATAAAGGTCATTTGGATACTGAAAAAGGAGAGATATTAAATAAAGCCTTAGCCCTTGATCGCCTCAGTGCCAGAAGCGTAGTCAAATCTCGATTGGATATGCAGACTGTTTCCCATGACGCCAATCTTGAAGATGTGATTAGTTTTTGTCTAGATACAGGGTTTTCCCGTGTTCCTGTCCAAGAAGATTCTAAGGATCAGATTGTGGGAATTATTACCCTGAAGATGGCACTGCAACATCTTAAAGTCCACGGAAATGTTTTGGTGACAGAGGCAATGGTGGAACCAGCTTATATTCCTGAAACTAAGCGCGTAGCAGATTTACTGAAGGAAATGCTAAAACAACAATTGCACCTAGCGATCGTGGTCGATGAATATGGTGGTACCGTTGGGCTAGTTACCCTAGAAGATGTTTTAGAGGAGTTGGTGGGCGAAATCTATGATGAGAGTGATGCTCCTCGTAGACTTAGGAAATAGTCTAATAAATTAGAGCGATCGCATGAAAAAAGAACAAAAGAAAGAATCAGAATCTTGGGATCTAGGACGATTTATTAAAACCCTTGCTTATTTTAGAGTCATTCCTATTTTGAGTGATAGCAATTGGTTTCAGGCAATCATGGGTAATCCAGCCCATAGTAAACTAGATGGTAGAACCTTTACAGGGATTAAAACATTGGAACCAAACTTAACTTTATTTAACTTTCGTGATACTTCCAAAAATTGGCAAAATGATTGGGGGGCGATCGATGATGTCGTTATGGGGGGTGTTAGTCAGAGTAATATTGCTGTTTCAAGTAGTGGTGCCATATTTTCGGGAATTGTCTCCACTGCTAATTCTGGCGGCTTCGCTTCAGTTCGCACTCGCAATTATGAGCCTGCTCTAGATCTTTCTGAATATACAGGAATTGAACTCCGTCTTAAGGGCGATGGACAACGCTATAAGTTCTTAGTAAGAGGAGAATCTCGATGGGATGGGGTAGCCTTCAGCGCATCTATTGATACAGAAGCCGAACGATTGACAACTATTCACATTCCTTTTACTAAATTTATTCCAATATTTCGCTCTAAAACAGTTGCAGGAGCCACGCTCAATACTTCCCAAATTTATGCTTTTCAGTTAATGCTCAGTAAGTTTGAGTACGATGGTGACTTGAATCCTCGATTTACCGCAGGAAATTTTCAGCTTCAACTAGAATCTATAGGTGCTTACAATAATTAAAAGTAAATGGAGCTACCGTTTTCGTTTCCCTTAATGCACTCACCATGACCTTAACCTCAGATTTTAATAATCTCGATCTCAATCTTGACCAACTTTTAGCAGTTCTACCAACTTTACCCCATAGTAAATTTATTTATAGAGCGTTAAATCTGATCGTTGAGCTGAGCAAAACCGATAGCGATCGCCTCGATTGGAAATTATTAAGTGGGACTCTTCAGGATATGCACAAGGCTTTAGAGATGTTTCATCCCTATCGTCATGTTCGTAAGGTCAGCATTTTTGGCTCTGCCCGCACTAACCCCGATGCCCCCGAATATATCCAAGCTCGGCAGTTTGCCCAGCAGGTCACGGAAGCTGGATTTATGGTGCTTACTGGCGGTGGCGGTGGAATTATGGCGGCAGGAAATGAGGGCGCAGGGGGAGATCGCTCCTTTGGCTTGAATATTTATCTCCCCTTTGAGCAGGAACCAAATCCGCATCTTACCGATAAGCGGTATGTGGACTTCAAATATTTTTTCACGCGTAAGTTATTCTTTTTAAGAGAAACCGATGCGATCGTGATCTTTCCTGGAGGTTTTGGTACCCAAGATGAACTGTTTGAATCTTTAACCCTCCTCCAAACTGGAAAATCCACTCCCAAGCCTGTAATTTTGATTGATCAGCCCCAAGGACGCTATTGGCAAGAATGGGATGGATATATCCAAAGTTGTTTAATGGCAAGAGAATTAATTAGTAGTGAGGATCGGAGTCTTTATACGATTACGACCGATATTGATAAAGCGATCGCCAAGATTACCAATTTCTACAAGGTTTATCACTCTAGTCGTTGGGTCAAAGATATTTTTGTGATTCGCTTAAACTTTGAGATTTCTGATAGTCACTTGGAACGGTTAAATTATCTATTTTGCGATCGCCTGATTGATGGCAAAATTACCCGCAGTATCGCTTTAGAAGTTGAAACAAAAGATCAAGATCCAGATTTAGATGCTCTCCCTCGATTAGTTATGCGGTTTGCAAACTATAGCTATGGCTATCTGCAGCAATTGATTTGGGCAATTAATGGTGATCTGGATGTTGATTTGAAAGTGGGCAAAATATAAATTCCCCAGGGTTAAAAATATGTCTGAAGCTAAGAACTTAAGCTTTATTGAGCTTGATCGAAAATATCAAAGCCTGCGTTTAGATTTGTCTTTAGGACTTTTAGCTCTAGTTAGTTTAGTATTAATTGGCACTTTGGGCTATCACTGGCTAGAGGGCTGGAGTGGCATAGATGCACTGTTTATGACTGTGATCACCTTGACAACCATTGGTTTTGGGGAAACCCATCCCCTTGATGACCAAGGCAGAATTTTTACAATGCTTTTAATTGGCTTAGGGGTAGTTACCATCACTTATATGGGTAGCAAGTTCACCCAAGCCATACTAGAGGGGTATTTTCAAAGAACTTTTCAAATCAGACAGCAAAATAAGATTATGGAATCCCTAAACAATCACTATATCGTCTGTGGTTTTGGGCGAGCAGGTCGTCAAGTTATCAGTGAGTTTGCCTCCGAGGGTGTACCGTTTGTCGTAATTGATATTAGTCCCGAGCAGATTGAAGTTGCAGAAAACCTTGGCTATAAGGCAATTCAAGGCGATGCTACCTTAGATCAAGACTTGATGAGAGTGGGAATTGAGCGGGCGATTTGCTTGGTTTGTACTCTTCCATCTGATGCTGAAAATCTCTATACCGTCATGTCTGCTAAAACTCTGAATCCGCAAATTAGAGCGATTGCCCGTGCCAGTAACGAAGAAGCCATAAAAAAAATGCGCCGTGGTGGAGCCGATGAAGTAGTCTCTCCATATATTACAGGAGGAAAAAGAATGGCAGCAGCAGCTCTCAGACCTCAAGTTATGGACTTTATGGATGGAATTCTCTCTGGCAAAAATCGTTCCTATTACATTGAAGAATTTCGCCTAGATTTAGATTGCCCCTACATTGGACGTACTCTCCAAGAAGCTCGGGTGCGATCGCTCACAGGAGCCTTAGTTTTAGCAATACGCCGCGAGGATGGGGACTTAATTGGCGGACCTAGTGCCGAAACCATGATCCAAGCAGGCGATGTTCTAATCTGCATGGGGACAGGAGAGCAACTTCTAGAACTGAATCAATTAATGACCCCTACCCACCACCCACCCCGCCCACCCCGTAAACCCTAAGACCTATATCTAGCAAGAGATTGGTAAAATTAAATGGGAAATGTAATATTCGCATTATTATTAAATCTTAGATTGACTTTTAATTTGGCTTTTAAGTTAGGCATTATCAGTCCCCTAAACTTGCTTAACAATGCTTAAATGTTAGGTAGTTAAGTATATTTTCCATGCAGCCAACCGATCCAAATAAATTTACCGAAAAAGCTTGGGAAGCGATCGTCAAGTCCCAAGAAGTTGCCAGACGCTCTCAGCATCAAGAGTTGGAAGTAGAGCATCTATTAACAACAATCCTTGAGCAAAATGGTTTAGCAGGGGTAATTCTCAATGCTGCTTCGGTGCCTGTCGCTCGGGTGCAGAAAATTACTGAAGATTTCTTGGCGCAACAACCCCGAGTAAAAAGTCCCGATCAGCTTTATTTGGGTAGAAATCTAGAAACATGGCTTGATCGCACCGATGAAGCTCGTAAAAGCATGGAAGATGAGTTTATCTCCATTGAGCATTTATTAATAGGGTTAGTAGATGACGATCGCCTGGGTAGAAGATTATTTAAAAATTTGGGATGCGATCGCAAAAAATTAGAGGCAGCCATCAAAAAAGTGAGAGGAAATCAAACTGTATCAGATCAAAACCCCGAAGCTAAGTATGCCTCCCTTGAAAAATATGGACGAGATCTTACCGAAAGCGCCAAAGCAGGCAAATTAGATCCCGTGATCGGTCGAGATGATGAAATTAGAAGAGTAATTCAGGTTTTATCACGGCGGACTAAAAATAATCCTGTCTTAATTGGTGAGCCGGGTGTGGGTAAAACTGCGATCGCCGAAGGATTAGCTCAAAGAATTATCCGAGGAGATGTTCCCGAATCTCTTAAGGGTAGAACTTTAATTAGTTTAGACATGGGAGCATTAATTGCTGGAGCCAAGTACAGAGGGGAATTTGAAGATCGGCTCAAAGCAGTCCTCAAGGAGGTCATGACCTCCGATGGACAAATAGTTCTCTTTATTGATGAATTACATACAGTTGTAGGCGCAGGAGCAAGCCAAGGCTCAATGGATGCGGGAAATTTACTTAAACCAATGTTGGCTAGGGGAGAACTAAGGTGTATTGGGGCTACGACCATAGATGAATATCGCAAGTATATTGAAAAAGATGCAGCCCTAGAACGAAGATTCCAACAGGTCTATGTCGATCAGCCCAGCGTCGAAGATACGATTTCCATTTTGCGCGGACTCAAAGAGCGTTATGAAGTTCATCATGGGGTCAAAATTTCTGACTCAGCCCTAGTTGCGGCTTCTGTACTTTCTAATCGATATATTAGCGATCGCTTTTTACCTGATAAGGCGATCGACCTAGTAGATGAGGCTTCTGCTAAGCTAAAAATGGAAATCACTTCCAAACCTGTGGAACTAGATGAGATTGATCGCCGACTGCTCCAACTGGAAATGGAACGACTATCTTTGCAAAACGAAGGGCAATTTACTTCCTTAGAACGGGTTGAACAGCAGGATGGAAAAGTCGCCTATAAAACCAAAAGTGCCCAAGCAATCGCCGATAGACTGGAAAAGATTAATAAAGAACTCACCGATCTTAAAGAGAAGCAAACCATCTTAAATGCACAATGGACATCAGAAAAAGAAACTATCGAGCAGGTACAAATTCTCAAAGAACAAATTGATCATACTAAGCTGCAAATCGAACAGGCAGAAAGAGAATTTAACCTCAACCGAGCTGCTCAACTTAAGTTTGGAGAACTCACTGATTTAGAAAAGAAGCTAGATGAAGCTGAATTAGATTTAACAAAAGCTCGCAGTGATGGCTCAACTCTCTTCCGAGAACAGGTGACTGAAGATGATATTGCCGAAATTGTGGCACGTTGGACAGGTATCCCTGTTACCAGTCTACTGGAATCTGAACGCCAGAAATTGCTTAAACTAGAATCCCATCTCCATGAACGAGTTGTAGGGCAAGAAGAAGCTGTAACCTCGGTCGCTTCAGCCATTCGCCGTGCCCGTGCAGGAATGCAAGACCCCAATCGTCCCATCGGTTCCTTTTTGTTTCTAGGTCCTACGGGTGTCGGCAAAACTGAACTAGCTCGAACCTTGGCACAGTTTATGTTTGATACAGATACTGCTATGATTCGCATTGATATGTCGGAATACATGGAAAAGCATTCGGTTTCCCGTTTATTAGGTGCACCTCCAGGTTATGTGGGCTACGAAGAAGGAGGTCAGCTTTCGGAAGCAGTGCGCCGACACCCCTATTCAGTCATTCTCTTTGATGAAATTGAGAAAGCTCATCCCGATGTCTTTAATATTCTGCTCCAAGTCCTTGATGATGGACGTATTACCGATAGTCAAGGTCGTTTAATTGACTGCAAAAATACCGTAATCATCATGACCAGTAATATCGGTAGTGAATATATTTTGGATATTGTCGATGATGATTCTAAATACGAAGAAGTCCGTCGTCGGGTCACCGATGCCCTCAGACAAAGTTTCCGTCCTGAATTCTTAAATCGCATAGATGAAACCGCAATTTTCCAAGCACTCAGTAAATCGGAAATTAAAGCGATCACCCTATTGCAAATTAAACGGATTGAACAACGCCTCGCCGACCAAAAGCTGAGCCTGATTCTTTCCCCTGAAGCCCGAGATTATATTGCGACCGTTGGCTATGACCCCATTTATGGAGCTAGACCTTTAAAAAGAGCTATTCAAAGGGAAATCGAAAACCCGATCGCTACTAAAATCCTAGAAGGAACTTTTACCACTGGAAATACCATTAAGATCGATCTTGAAGATAACAAATTGACATTTATTGCCCAATAGTTCAATCTCTGAAAAATAGCAGTGTAGATTTTCTATCTTAGGATTCTTCATTTACAACCCTTTGGTATTTCTACACCGCCAATGGGTTTTAACCCTTAACGCAAACTACTTGCTTAAGAGTAGCTACTATCTCCACTAGTTCAGACTGATTTGCCATCACCTGTTCAATCGGTTTATAAGCAGCAGGAATTTCATCTAAAATCCCTTCATCCTTTCGACATTCTACGCCCTTGGTTTGCGCAACTAAATCATCAAGACTAAAGTTCTGTTTAGCTTTATGCCGAGACATTAACCGCCCCGCCCCGTGGGAACAGGAACAATAACTGTAAGCATTTCCTTTACCTTTGACAATAAAAGACTTTGCTCCCATTGAACCCGGAATGATTCCATAGTCTTCTTCTCTTGCCCGTACTGCACCTTTACGGGTAATATAGACATCTTCGCCAAAATGAGTTTCTTTTTCGGCATAGTTATGGTGACAATTAACAGAAAGTAAAGGCTTAGAAGGTTTTCCACCCGCTAAATGCTTCTCAATGATCTTCTTAAATCGCTCCATCATCACCTCACGGTTAGCTTTAGCGTAGCTTTGTGCCCACTGTAAATCATGCCAATAGGCTTGAAACTCAGGCGATCGCTCCACAAAATAGGCTAAATCGGGATCGGGAAGTTGAATGTGAGCTAACTTTACCAAATCCTTAGCAGTATTGATATGGCACTGCGCCATGATGTTACCAATACCCCGTGAGCCAGAATGCAGCATGAGCCAAACTTAATTCTCAGTATCAATACACACCTCTAGGAAGTGATTACCACCACCAAGGGAACCCATCTGCCGCAAAGCTTTTCGCTCTAAATCCTGAACCCCTCCATGCAGTTGCTTAAACTCACTCCAGCCATCCCAGTTCTGAACGGTTTTATCAACTTCTTTATTTTGATTAAAGCCCACAGGAATCGTAGCTTCAATATCTAAACGAATCTTTTTGAGCTTTCCTTCCAATTGTTCAGATGTATAGTTCATCTTGATTGCAGCCATTCCGCAGCCGATATCAACCCCTACTGCGGCTGGAATAATGGCATCCTTTGTCGCAATTACGGAACCAACTAATGCGCCTTTACCAAGGTGAACATCGGGCATTAGGGCAACGTGCTTAAATACAAAGGGAAGAGATGCCACATTCTTTGCCATTCTCATTTCTTCAGGATTAAGCTGATGATTTGCCCAAGATAGCACAGGCTCAGTTCCAGCTATTTCTAATTTTTCGTAGGGCATAACCCTTAACCTCTTACTATTTTTTGACCTATTAGCTTAATACTACAGATACTGCACAATACTACAAAAATATGCAAGCCCTATGTCTAAAATTTCTCTACTTATAATTTATCGGTTAATTTAATCGGCTAATTTATCAGCCAAGCTATCAATACTAATTGGAACTAGGATTCCCTTTGCCGTCAGCCCTAATAACATTTCTGACTGTGCTGGAATTAGCTTTCTTGTGAGTAGACATTTCTGTTCTTTATAGGCAGTGGCAGGAATGGTGGCATAAATTTCCCTTTGTTCAATCTCAGTTTTAGCAGATGTATTTTGAGTTTCAATAAAATTCCAAAGGACATCTCGAATTAGAGCCTGATAACCCTGATTTCCAGAGATGGCTTTAAGCTTTTCCTTAAGCTCTCGCTCTAACCGAATGCTTGTAACTTCCATGTCTGTAGTCGAGAGGGCTTGATGTAATATCTGCATAGTTTCTCCTGATCAATATTAACAAAACTAAAATCTGGTTATATACTACAAGTGTATTATCTAAAATTCAAAAATACAAATCTTCTACTCCCTTCCCACCATAGAAATATACACAGTTTAAATGGGGTTAAGGGGCAAAGCCCCTTCGTGGGGGGGGGGGGGGGGGGGCCCCCCCCCCCCACCCCAAACAAAGGGCAGGGACGGGGGGGGGGGGAGAGGGAGGGTTGAGTTTTTTTAT
>JBBQHY010000034.1:0-12680 GCA_038324415.1 Pseudanabaenales cyanobacterium
ATTTGAAAGCTTTCTGCATACCTTACATTATACCGCAGTTTCTTGTAAGGGTATACCTGCGATCCGCTAAGTAGATTGTTCGCTCTCGCTCACCGCCTTATATCCCACGGTTAAAACCGTTGGGTTTTACGGCTATTTCTAGAAATATCTATTCTGGGTAATTCTAAGTCTTCAGTTTGCAAAACTAATTTACCTGCCCGCAAGAAATTCTCTGATTTTAATAGCTCTAAAAACTCATCCTTACGATTTAACTCTACACAACCTTGCCAAGCTTTATCGCCGTACCAATCATTTGACTCTTCGCAAAATGGCTCTGCGGCTGCGGTGTAGGCAAGATAAATTGCTAGTCCATTAATGATTGCCAGCTCCACTAACCAATAGACCCATGTGGCGTTGGCATCCATGGTAATTCCACTGCTACTCCCTGCCCTTGAAATTTTTGTACCTTGTTTAGCTGAATATTTGATATAGCCCACAAACCCGTCATCTCCAGTCTCTTCTTTGAGCAGGTCATTAGTCAATTTATCACTATTTTCCCCTGTTCCCATTTCAGCCACAATTTGTTTGGCAACATCTTGCTTAAATTTCAGATAACCGACATAATTCATACTGGCGTATACGATCAATCCAGTTAGAGAAGCAAAACCTGCGGCTAAAATAGGATTTCTAACTTTTCCGCCCTTAACAGCCATAGAAATACCTACTCCCGCAGCAAATCCCATGGCGATTGGAAATAGGATTATTAAGTAAAAGAATTGGGAAATAAAGCCAACAGCACTACCCGTAATGATCCCTGTAGCGATTGCAGATATAGTCATGCTCTTGAAACCATCTGGAGGAACAATATTACTAGGCTTGTAGGCTTTTATCACTGGAGTATTCTTAACAAATACGGCTAATCATCATACATTAGAGAACCTCACCCAATTTACAAGTTTTTTCCTTAAACTGCGATCGCCTAAATCCATCAGTAGACGGGAGAATCGAGGCGACATCTGGTAGTTTTGGAACGTTAGTCCTTTTGTAAAATTATGGGATACAGGGCTACGTCCCCAAACTCCTCTAAACACTAAAAATTTGAGGATCTGCAAGACATCTATTACTCAGGATCGAGTTTTTACCAAGAAATATGATATTGTAATAAACTAAAAACTTTTAAGTATTACCAAAATATTAAGATGGCATTGCTACTAGAGCGTAAACAAGAGCTTCTCAGCTCCTACCAAACCCATCCTACTGATACTGGCTCTTCTCAGGTTCAAGTAGCGATGTTGACTGAGCGGGTAAATCAATTGAGTTCACACCTTAAAACTCATCCTAAAGATTTTTCATCTCGGCGTAGCTTATTAAAAATGATCGGACAAAGAAAAAGACTATTGGCATATATCAAGCAAGGTAGCCAAACTGACTACAAAGAATTAATTCAACGCCTAGGAGTAAGAGGCTAATCACTGTGAATAGGTCACAAATCCCCTTTGAGCCAAATTCAGGGAAAAAAATTAGTAACAAAAAAAGTGACCCTAAAAAAAGTAATAAGAATCAAGGGCGATCGCTAAAAAAGCCAGAATCTAAGCCATCTCAAAAACCAGAAAAGCAAAACCAAGAGCAATCTTCTGTGTCATCTGGAATCCCGCCTGAAGTAAATAAACGTCTATTAAGACGGGCTGCCCTATTCTCTGGTATTCCTACCTCCCTAGGATTCATTACTTTTATTGTTAGTTATATTGTCGTTGTTAAGAAATGGGCAGAGCTACCCAATTCCGCCGTAGTATTAGTAAGTATGGGCTTTTTGGGTATCGGTGTACTAGGACTTAGCTATGGTCCGATCTCAGCATCTTGGGATGAAAACCGAGAAGGCAACTGGTGGGGCTGGCAAGAGTTTAAGCAAAATTTTGGCTATTTAAGAGATGCTTGGAAAGCTCAAAGGGCGGAAAAGTTATCTTCACAAAAGCCTGATTAACTGATTTGTTTTATTGGTTTAATTAATTAGTTTAATTAATAGTATCAACTGCAACTATCGGATCAGGAATTCATTTTTAGAACTTTTTGAGGTATTGGCATGATCGTAGTAATGAAGGTGGGCACTCCCGAAGTTGAATTAAATCGTGTTTGTGCAGAATTAGAAACTTGGGGGCTGTCTCCAGAAAAGATCGTTGGTAAGCATAAAGTGGTTTTAGGTTTGGTAGGTGAAACTGCTGAACTTGATCCCTATCGCATCGAAGAAGTTAGCCCTTGGATTGAGTCAGTACTGAGAGTGGAACAACCTTTTAAGCGGGCGAGTCGCACCTATCGTCAAAACGAAGCCAGTGAAATCAAGGTTTCAACCCCTAATGGTGACGTGTATTTTGGCGAAGCTCATCCTTTAGTAATTACGGCTGGTCCTTGTTCTGTTGAAAATGAAGAGATGATCATAGAAGTGGCAATGCGTGTTAAAGCCGCAGGTGCACATTTCCTGAGAGGCGGGGCATACAAACCTCGAACTTCTCCCTATGCTTTCCAAGGACATGGTGAAAGTGCATTATCTTTGTTGGCAGCAGCTAGAACCGCCTCTGGGCTGGGGATTATCACCGAAGTGATGGATACTCCAGACATTGATAAAATTGCCGAAGTCGCCGATGTCCTTCAAGTTGGTGCCCGCAATATGCAAAATTTCTCACTATTAAAGCAAATTGGCAAACAAAGTAAGCCTGTACTTCTCAAACGCGGAATGTCAGCAACCATTGAAGATTGGTTAATGGCAGCAGAGTATATTTTGGCAGCAGGCAACCCTAATGTAATTCTATGTGAGCGTGGCGTTCGCACTTTTGATCGCCAATATACCCGCAATACCCTAGATATTTCCTGTGTTCCCGTCCTCCGCAAGCTTACCCACCTACCGATCATGATTGATCCAAGTCATGGCACAGGCTGGTCAGATTATGTACCTTCTATGTGTTTGGCTTCAATCGCCGCAGGTACTGATTCGTTAATGATTGAAGTTCATCCAAATCCTAAAAAGGCTCTATCCGACGGCCCTCAGTCTTTGACTCCCGATCAATTCGATCAACTAATGAAGGAAATTAATGTGATGGCGAAGGTAGTTGGGCGTTCATCCGAAAAACCCGTAGCGATCGCTTAAGAAATCAAAAAAATTATATAAATTATCAAAGATTAGGAGAAAACCTGTGTCAGACTTAGGGATTTTGAGCCAGACCGACCCGACCATAGCTTTAATTATGGGTAAGGAGCTACATAGACAACGCAATAACATTGAATTAATTGCAAGCGAGAACTTTGCCTCCCCTGCGGTTATGGCAGCCCAAGGTTCGGTATTGACCAATAAGTATGCCGAAGGTTTACCCAGTAAGCGTTACTACGGCGGCTGTGAGTTCGTGGATGAAATTGAAGCGATCGCCATTGATCGAGCTAAAGAATTATTTGGTGCAGCGCACGCTAACGTTCAACCCCACTCTGGAGCCCAAGCTAACTTTGCAGTATTTTTAGCTCTCCTAGAACCTGGTGACACGATCATGGGTATGGACTTGTCCCACGGTGGACATTTAACCCACGGCTCTCCTGTGAATTTTTCGGGGAAATGGTTCAAAGTCGCAAATTATGGAGTTAGCCCCACCACCGAACAGCTCGACTATGACCTCATTCGTGAACAAGCTCTTTTACACAAACCTAAGCTTTTAATCTGTGGCTATTCTGCCTATCCTCGCACGATTCATTTTGATAAATTTAGGGCGATCGCGGATGAAATTGGCGCATATCTAATGGCGGACATTGCCCACATTGCAGGACTGGTTGCGACTGGGCATCATCCTAACCCTATCCCTTACTGTGATGTGGTCACAACTACCACCCATAAAACCTTGCGTGGTCCCCGTGGTGGTTTAATTATGACCCGCGATCTAGAATTGGGTAAAAAGTTTGATAAGGCTGTATTTCCTGGTAGCCAAGGTGGACCCTTAGAACACGTAATTGCGGCTAAAGCTGTGGCTTTTGGTGAAGCACTGCAACCAGATTTTAAGATCTATTCTGGACAGGTAATTGCTAACGCTAAGGGCATGGGCGAGAGGTTACAAGAACGGGGCTTTAAGCTAGTATCAAATGGCACTGATAATCATTTAATTTTGGTGGATTTGCGATCAATTAATATGACAGGCAAGATTGCCGATCAACTAGTTAGTGATGTCAATATTACTGCTAACAAAAATACCGTTCCCTTTGATACTGCCTCACCTTTTGTCACTAGTGGTTTACGCTTAGGTGCCCCTGCCATGACTACACGGGGCTTGGGTGTAGGAGACTTTAGGGAAATTGCCGATATTATTGCCGATCGCTTGCTTAATCCTGAAGATGCTAGTATCGAAGCAAAATGTAAACAGAGAGTAGCTAACCTATGTGATCGCTTCCCACTTTACCCAAATCTATACACATCTACAAAAATTCCAGCGTTGGCTTAGATTTTAAAATGGGATTAAGGGGTGAAAACCCCTAATAATGTAATCTTTAGCTAGGAAGGTAGTAGGTTGGCTTCAATTAAATAGATAAGCCTAATTTCAAACCGAGGGCAGCATGGAAGAACATTAGGGCTAGGGCAGCAGTTCCTAAATAAGCATGGGCGTTACGAAGTAGGGGTTTATTACCTGCAAAACCTGATACTGAAATTGCGGCATTGATAAATAATAAAATTAAGACAGCAGAGCCAGTTAAAAAGTGGGGACTCTCTAGTAAAGGCTTGCCCTGCATGACCAGAGATAGCAGACCGCCCCGTATATCCTGCTGCTAAAAAAGCAGTCATTAGTGGTGCTAATTTACGATGATCATCACGGCTTTTCATAGCTGCAGAGGTATCAGTAACCAATCGTCCCCGCCAACCCGCCAAACCCACAAAGCTACCCATCGTAAATATGACAATAGACATAAAAAATGGATGTCCCCAATGCACAATGGGCTGGGGTACACCTAAATTTTTAAATACTTGGGCAATAGGATCTAAAATTTCGGCTAGATTCATATTATTCACAACGGAGTTCAGGAACTTAATTTATTTATATTTGGAATAGCTAATGGGATTTGGACTCAAAATCTGGAGCATAAGCTTTCAAGAGATTATTAAGTTGAGATAGCACTCCGTCTTGGGGTTTAGATTCGATCGCAGATCGCTCAGGAAAGAACTTAGGGCGATCTAAGCTGCGGTCAATTGCCTCTTTGACCTGTTGAGAAATTAGGATTTGCAGATCGGTTAAGGCTCGCTTTCTTTGGTGGGTAGCACCTTCTTCGGTAGTGGCATAGAGCGGTGGTAGACGATTCAGAGCATAAGCAGCGATATCTCCCAAATCTAGAACAGTGCTACTAGTGGATTCGATTTCAGCAACCCTTGCTACTGATTCGCTTAGGACTAACTCTTCCATAACATTTATAAACTGCTTGCGCGGTACTGCCACAACTTCGCCTGTGAGTAAACTACCCATCAGCCGATCTAAAGCCATATACTCATCACCTGAGAGTTCAAAGGCGCTATCACAAATTCGCCCAACTTCAGCTTCCATAACAGGAGTTAGGTAGCCATCGTGCAGAGCTTGTTCAACAATTGCTTCTATGCTTGACTTTTCCACAGATTTTATTAAGGCACCTCAATAGGAATAGTAGTATATTCTGGCAGAGATACTTGAAATAAGCCATCCATACTTAATAAGATTACCAATCTGACAGAGTCACCAGGGTTAGTCGTAAAATCATTCCAAGGTAACGATAGCTCTAAACATTCATCCAAACCCATTTTGACATGATTTGCTATGTCCTTCCACCTATAGCCCTGAATTGACTGCTCTAGGGAGATGGATTGGTTGACAAGGTCAACTTTGAGGTGATGGTGAAATAAGTAATTAAGCGGGGCAATATCTGGTAGTCCAGCGATCGCCACAGGGCTATTGTAGTGAGATTGGTCGGGGTAGAACCAACACAAATGTAAGGTGGGTAGGATATCAAGGGTAAATAATGGCGCAAAGTCTAGTCTGAGATAAAAATTAAAATGATCTAGGCCGTACCATAAACGTTGGACAATTGTGCTTTGATGCATTGTGCCCCGCATGGCATTAACTTCTATACGCCCTGCGCCTTGCCAATCTTGCCAATCGACTTTACCATTAATCATAGGATGAATAAGGCTTTCAGGTCGTTGATTTGCGGGAATATCGTGGGGTTCGAGAGGATAGAGTAAACCAGAGGGAATTGGTTCATTTAATGCCCGATATAGAGCTTGTAAATGTTCTCGAAATAGCTGATCAAACATATGATCGAGGCTAGAGCTATGTCCTGCCCCCAACCACCAAAACCAATCTGAACCTTGGGCAGCGAAAAGATTTTCCCATGCTTCAGGATTATTATCTTGGGTGGCTTCGGGGTGATTTGCTAAGATCTGGCGAGCTTCAGCTAAAAGATCCCATGCCCGATTTTTTACTGGATCGCCGATCCAAGTGGTGAAGTTAGAATCAATCCAAGAGCCACTATGCAGTTGATGGGGTGGAATTTTATCAAGAGGGGGAAACTGCTCAATAAATTCAGAAACAGTAACTAATTTAATAGACTCTTCTTGGGATAACTGAGCGTACAGAGTTTGGAGAAATACTTTGCCGTCATCTGGGTAATATTCCCAACAATTTTCGCCATCAAGGGCGATCGTTACTAACCAAGGGCGATCAGGATGAGAACTATCTCCACGTTCTGGGTCATCTTGCCACTGGGCATGAATTGCCTTGAGGTGATCACATAAATCTCTAGTTGCAACTTCTGGAGCCATGGAACTATAGCTAAAACCAATTAAATCTGAAAGTCGATGATCTCGGAAGACGATCGCCAAATCTCCATGAATAGTTTCTAGGCGATAGGGTTGGTAAAGCACGTTGGGATCGGTGACATGACCATGCTCATTGCGATGAAAATATTTACCTAAACTCCAACCTAGAACTCCTTCGTCTGAGATCAACCATTTGAATCCCTGCTTAGAGGCATGGGGTAAAATCGCTGGACTAACAGACTGCTCGGAAGGCCATAATCCTCTAGGTTCACACCCGAAGTATTCTTGATAGATTTTCTTAGCTTTATCTAGGTGTAAGGTAATATCTGATTCCCAACGAAACCTAATTCCGGGGAGCATCATAACAGGAACGGCAACTCTACCCGCTTTACTATCTGCCAGTAAAGGCATGATCGGGTGGGTATAGGGGCTAGTAATGATTTCCAGTTGCCCAGATTGTTGCATTTTGCGGTGCTGGGGTAAAATTTGGGCAAGGATGTCTTTTTGTTTAGAGTAAATACGTTGACGATCGCTTAGGGTAAAATTTCGACCTTTCTGGAACCAACGTTGGATTTGTGGATCTAGCTCTCTAAATAGCGGATCAATCCAAGTCAGGTTATACCAAGCAAGGAGATCGCTGTAATCATTTTCATTCCAGTTTTCCAGACACCAGATGATGCCAAACTCCTTCTTTTGCTGTAATAATTGAGCATAGCGAGGATAGGGTTCAACCATATGGCGATGATAAGCATCGAAAAACCTTTCTATAATAAATAGTTTCTGAGTTCTATCCATTCTGCTTACGGGTGTAAGAGACAACTCTAGATAGGGATCAAAGGCTTCACCATCAATGTAATCCTGTAACTGCGTAATCAGCGATGGAACAAGATTTATGGTCTGATGTAATTTGGGAAATTTTTCTAAAATTAGCACCAAATCAAGATAATCTTTTACCCCATGCAGCCGCACCCAAGGTAAAAGGTATTTCCCAGCAATGGGACTTTTGTACAATGGCTGATGCTGATGCCAGACAAATGCAACATACAAGGGAAAAGACATATTTTTATGACTGGCTTAACTTTTAAGAATTGTGACACATTCTACAGGGCAGTGTGTATCTATTTAGGCTTTATGGCTCTAGGTTTGGGTAGTTTTTTAACTATGGGTTGTACGCAAATTCCAGCTAATAGCTCATCTATTCTGCCTAAAACTTCATTAAACGTAATATCTGACGCTTCATCTAAAACCATCCCTAAAAACGAAAAAGCTCAATATTTACCAATTACGGCCACAGCAAAAATGGGCGGTCGGGTAATTAATTTAGAAGTAACTCGGACTATACCTGAGCAATCAAAAGGTTTAATGTTTAGAGCAACCCTACCAGATAATCGGGGCATGCTCTTTAATTTTAATCCACCCCAAGCGATCGGCTTTTGGATGAAAAATGTACCTGTAGCTTTGGATATGGTATTTATTTATCAGGGCAAAATTGTGGCGATCGCTCCCAGTGCCGCCCCTTGTAAAGCTAATCCCTGTGCAGTTTATCCTTCACCTCCCGTAGTCACAGATCAAGTAATCGAACTTAGATCGGGTCTGGCGCAGGAAATAGGTTTAAAAGTTGGCGATCTGGTCACAGTTGAAAATATCTAGTGAAAATATCTAGTTCTCTTTTTTGAGAATGCTTCTCTATCCTTTTAACGTCAATGTGGATAGTTCTTTACAAACTTCGGGCGAAACTTGGGGAATTGATACCTGTTGAGAATATTTACCTGTGATAATTCTGGCACCACGTTTACGTGTAAAATAGTTAAAACCCCACTGCACCATCACAACTAGCTGATTATCAAATTCCACCAGATAGAGAATGTGCAGAAAAGTCCAAATTAACCAAGCAGGTAAACCAGTTAGCTTCATAAACCGTAAATCAACTACAGCCGCATTGCGCCCAATTACTGCCAAACTGCCGCGATCAATATAACGGAACTTGGGTAAAGACTGATCCCGTAACTGAGCTTTGATTAACTTCGCCACATATTCTCCTTGGTACATTGCTACAGGTGCAACTCCCGGCAAGGGTTTACCATCGGCTTGGTGGGCATAGTTGGCTAGATCTCCAATCACAAATAGATTTGGATGCTTGGCAATAGATAAGTCTGGTTCAACCACCACTCTTCCCACTCGATCCAGATTTGCCCCTGCGCGGTTTGAGAGAATTTCGCCCAAAGGTGAAGCTTTTACCCCTGCTGCCCAGAGAATTGTCTGTGCCGTAACTTCTTCGGAGCGATCGCCACAACGGAAAGTGACAACATGATCTTTAATATTGGTAACGATCGCTCCAGTTTTGACAGTTACGCCCAATTTTGTCAGAGCATCTGTGGCTGAGATTGATAAGTCTGGAGCGTAGGGTGGCAATATGCGTTCAAATCCCTCCAGCAAGAGAATTTCAGCTTCCGTTGTATTGATATTACTAAATTCATCATGGAGAGTGTGATTAGCTAGTTCTCCAATCGCTCCTGCCAATTCTACGCCTGTAGGTCCTCCACCTACAACGATAAATGTAAGAAGAGCTTTCCGTTTTTGAGCATCGGTTTCTTTTTCTGCAGCTTCAAAGGCATCTAAAATTCGGCGCCGCATATTAATTGCATCTTCCACCGTCTTTAGCCCTGGTGCCCACTCTGACCAATGATCGTTACCAAAATAATGATGACTTACTCCTGTCGCCACGATCGCATAGTCATATTCAATTTCTTGCCCATCACTTGCATAGATTTTTTGGGACTCGGTATCAATATCCGTAACTTCTCCCATCAAGACAGTAGTATTTTTTTGGCTTGCCAGAACTCCTCGTAAAGGTGAAGCGATATCAGCAGGTGAGAGAACACCAGTTGCAACCTGATAGAGTAGAGGCTGAAATAGGTGGAAATTGCGTTTATCAATTAAGGTAATCCGAGCATCGAGCCCTTGCAATTTCTGGGCAGCGTATAGACCTCCGAATCCTCCACCAATAATGACAATATGTTTTTGGGTCACACCACTCACCTAAAAATTTAGTATAGGTAATTGTACTACATGAGCTTTAGATCTGCCCCACCCCATAGCTCATTTTGGCAAAGCTTTACCCACATACTCCCTTCCCAGTCAAAGATTAGTCTTTTGGGGGTGTGGGGGCTGCGCCCCCACGAAGGGGCTTTGCCCCTTAACCCCATTTAAACTGTGTATATTTCTATGGTGGGAAGGGAGTAATTTAAGAACGGCTTTAAGCTTGAGGGGGTAATGGCAAACTTTTTAATAGCTCCACTGCTGCTACATACTGTTTATCAGCTTCAGTCCCCAATTGTTTACGAGTCAAGGCACCTGTAGGAATTACTTCCACATCAGGCTGGATACCGCTTTTGTGAATATCTGTATGGTTGGGAGTTTCATAATGGGCAATTGTTACGGCTAATCCTGCTCCATCTTCGAGGGCAAATAGTGATTGGACTAAGCCTTTACCAAAGGTTCTTGTTCCTAAAAGCTTGGCTCGACCATTGTCATGGAGCGCACCTGATAAGACTTCACTAGCACTGGCAGTACCGCCATCGGTCAAGATCACCAGAGAATCGAAGGTCAGGGGGGTATCGTTAGCGGCAAAGTTTTCTTGAATGCCTTGGCGATCAACCGTATAAACTATTACGCCTTTGGGCAGCCACATCCGAGCGATTTCGATACCTGCTTGCAGTAAGCCCCCAGGATTACCCCGTAAATCTAGAACATAACCCTCCGCTTTTTTGATCTCAAGGGTGGTAATAGCCTCTGCCATTTCTTGGGCGGCGTTAGCATTAAATTGATTGAGCCGAATATAGCCAATTTCCCGATCGCCCTCATGATTAAGTTTGAAAATTACAGGATTAACAGCTATGCGATCGCGTTTCAGAGTGACATCAAAAATCTTGGGGAATTTAGCTTTTTTATCCTCATCTTTTTTATCATCAGTTTTAACCGCAACTTCGTAATTCTCACTTCTACTAATTGTCAGTACAACCTCAGTCCCAATCTCGCCCCGTAAACGATCTGCACATTCATCAAGGCTAAGATTTTGGGTAGAGGTATTATTAATTTTAACAATTTGATCTAGCGATCGGACATCAGCTTTAGCCGCAGGGGAACCCTCAATCGGCGCAACTACAGTTAAAAATTTAGTCTCTGCATCCACCACAATCTGCAAGCCTACGCCCGTTAAAGCTCCTGAGGTACTAGTCTGCATACTTCTATACTGATCTGGTCTTAGCAATCGGGTAAATGGATCATCAAGGGTTGCCAGCATTTCTTGGATAGCATCGTAGGTTTCTTCCCTTGACTTAAACTTATTGCCAGTGTAATTTTTTCGGACTTTATACCAGTTCTGATTATTAAACTTTGGGTCAACATAGGAGTGATTTACAATTTGCCAAACATCTGTAAAAAATTTTTGCTCTTGTAAGTAGTCTGCGGCTTGGGCAACGCCTATACCCATAAATTCTATAGCGATCGCTAGTAATGTCACTAATAACCAGACCCGAATACGTTTAACCATGCTTAAAAAGTATAAAAATATATTATGTACGTTATGTCTATGGTATCGAAAGAATTAGAAGTAATTACTTCCCCTGACAAAATGCTCATAACTAGGATAGACTTAATTAAAATTTAACAATTGCTAAGATAACATCTATACATAAGTCAATGTTGCAACTATTACTCTTCATTGACGATCGCCCCAATACCAGTGATCTCATTCAGGAAGTTGAGCAGTTCCTTAATCAAAAATCTGGAGATTGTAAGTCTAAATTACAAGTTATTAACGTCTCTAGCCAGCCTTACTTAGCAGAACATTTCAAGGTGGTTATGACCCCTGCGCTAATTAAGGTAAATCCTCTACCCCGTCAGGCGATCGCAGGTAAATATTTAATCTCTCAATTAGCAAATAGCTGGAAGGATTGGCAAACTCAAACTTTACAATCTGAAGATCAAGATTTAGAAGTTCAGGCAAATAATAATTCAGATTTACCCTACTCCACAGAATTAATTCGGGTGGCAGATGAAGTATTTCGCCTTACCCAAGATAAATCCGCCCTCGAAGAGCAATTAAGATTTAAAGATCGGATGATAGCCATCCTTGCCCATGACCTTCGTAGCCCTCTAACAGCAGTATCTCTAGCCCTAGAAACCATAGAATTAAACGGTAAGGTACTAAGTTCTGATTTAGCTCTACAGCTATTCAAACACGCTCGTAACCAAACTAAGGCACTAAATACCATGATCACCGATATTTTAGAGGCAGCAATGGGAAGCACCTCGGAACTAAAAATTGATCTCCAGAAAATTCAAATCAGCCAAATTTGTCAAAATGTTATCAATGATTACTCGCTAGTTAGCAGTCTAGACGCTAAGCAACAAACCCTAACTGCGGATATTCCGACAGATCTACCTTTGGTTTATGCCGATGCCGAACGAGTCCGTCAAGTCCTAAGTAACTTAATTGATAATGCCATTAAATACACTCCCCTCGGTGGCGAAATCAATGTGGCAGTCTTACATCGGACTGGACAAAAAGTTGAGGTTACAGTCACAGATAATGGAGTTGGGATTCCAGCAGAACTATCTGAGCGCATTTTTGAAGATCGATTTCGGGTTGCGCCCAATGACGCTCAAGAAGGTTACGGGATCGGTTTAGCAGTGTGTCGGCGCATAATTCGTGCCCACTACGGACAAATTTGGGTAGATGTGGCTGGAAAACAAGGCAGTTGCTTTCATTTCACTTTACCTGTGTATTAGACCTCTTACAGAATTATGAGGGTTTCAAAATTATGAGGGTTTCAGAGTTATGGGGTTTGTGTTTTCAGCAGAATCGTAAAACAAGTCCCAAGATTGATCTCAC
>JBBQHY010000035.1:0-12255 GCA_038324415.1 Pseudanabaenales cyanobacterium
AAGAATGTTCTTTGCCATCGCTGGCAAGTTGCATTAACGGCAGCATAATTACCTGATAATCGGGAATTGACATATAGAAGGTTTATTTGCCCTAGATTAAAAATTTTTTATGAAAAACTAAAACCAATTTTACTTGGAACAGATCGCTTACTTAATGCGCACAATAGGGGCGAGAATGGGGTCAATAATTCTTCTACCCATGCCAGCAAAGGTCACAACCAGAGAAGTTTTTTCACCACTGCCAAGAATGCCAAAAATTACACCATCGCCAAATTTAGTATGGGTAAGCTGATCGCCTACCTGCCAACTTATTCTGACCTCGGGAACATTAACAACTTGAGCTTCGGTTTTGCGTTGTGATGATTTATCTGGTTTGAGAGGAGTGATCGCATTTTTAGCACTTGTTTTCACGCCAAATTCACGTTGAGATTGGGGTTTAAGATTTTTTTGAGTTAGGAATTGTTTGGGTAACTCTTCTAAAAATTGTGATGGTACAGCCTTTTCATAATTGCCATACAATCTTCTCTCTCCAGCGTAGGTAAGGTGCAGTTGTTCTTGAGCACGGGTAATTCCCACATATAATAAGCGGCGTTCTTCTTCTAAAGCCATAGGGTCGTTGAGCGATCGGAAGCCTGGAAAAAGTCCTTGTTCTAATCCCACGAGAAACACTACGGGAAATTCTAAACCCTTAGCTGCGTGCAAAGTCATGAGTGTAACTTTTTGCGCTTCATCAGAGGATTCATCCATACTGGAGGCAAGGGCAGCATTGGCAATAAAAGAGTTTAGAGAAATATCATCATTTTCTTCGGCAAATTGTAAAGCGGCATTATTTAACTCAGCAAGGTTGGCAAGGCGATCGCTCGCTTCATCCGTACTTTGAAGTTTAAGGTCATCAACGTAACCCGACTCATTCATAATTCCTTTAATAATTTCACTGGCGGGTAAATCGTCAACTTGCGATCGCCACTTATTAATTAATTTCACAAATTCTAAAACAGGTTTTGCCGATCGCCCGACAACTTCTTTAACTGTATTTTCATCGTTAAGTAGATCCCAAACTGTGACACCCGCACTTACAGCTAATTGAGTTAATTTATCAGTTGTAGCATTGCCTATTCCCCGCTTTGGTACATTAATTACTCGCATCAAACTAATAGTATCGTTAGGATTAGATAGCAATCTTAAGTAGGCTAAAACATCTTTAATTTCTTTACGATCGTAAAACCTCAAACCGCCCACAATTTTGTAGGGAATATTCATCCGTACTAGTAATTCTTCTAGGGGACGAGATTGGGCATTGGTTCGATAAAGAATGGCAAAATGTCCAAAATTAGAGTTAGGAATTTTAGATTTTGTGGATTGAATTTGGGTAATAACATAGGTTGATTCATCAACTTCATCATGTGCCTTATATAGATTAATTAATTCGCCATCACCACGAGTTGCTAAAAGAGTTTTATCAATACGCTGAGTGTTATTACTAATTAATTCATTAGCTACAGACAGGATATTGGCACTGGAACGATAGTTTTCCTCCAACTTAATCATAGTTTGAGTTTGCTCATCATGTAAGCGATCGCCGAAGGTTTCTTGGAATTCCATTAAAATCGTAAAATCCGCTAGCCTAAAGGAATAGATAGATTGATCGGCATCACCTACTACAAATACCGACCGTTCTTGCCAATGATCGCTATCGCAAGAAACACTTAAATTATTCGTAACTAAAAGCCGAATTAGATCGTACTGAGTGCGGTTGGTATCTTGATATTCATCTACTAAAATATGTTGAAACCGCTTGTGCCAATAGTTGAGAATCTCGGGATTTTGTTTGAATAATTGCACTGGTAAAAAAATTAAATCGTCAAAATCTAAAGCATTATTTTCTGCAAGTTTGGCTTGATAGATTTCATAGACCTCGGAAATTTGACGATTGCGAAAACTGGGATCGCTAAATAATAATTCTGATGGTATTAATCCCTTATTTTTGGCACCACTAATGGCATAGCGTACTGATTTTGGATCGAATTTCTTTTCATCTAAATTTAATTGCTTGACTACAATTTCTTTAACAATAGACTGCACATCTGATTCATCAAAAATCGAAAAATTCTTCGACCATTTCCGTCCTTGACTATCAGTATATTTATCAATATCAAACCGTAAAATTCTGCCACAGAGACTATGAAAGGTGCCAATCCAGAGGTTTTTAGTATATTTTTTATAGACCTGCGATCGCATTTCATTTTGTTCGAGTTCTGATAATGCCGACAACATTACTCCCCTTTCGGCTAGACATAGTTCTTGGGCAAATAAATTTTGAACCCGCTCTTTCATTTCCTTTGCGGCTTTGTTGGTAAAAGTCACTGCCAAAATATGATATGGATCGACCTCTTTATGCAAAATTAAGTTGGCAATGCGGTAGGTTAGAGTGCGAGTCTTGCCCGAACCTGCACCTGCTACAACTAAAAGTGGACCAGCACTATGATCGGCGGCTTTTTGCTGAGAAGGATTAAGGTGATTGAGAAATTTGGCGGTCATTACTTAGCTAAGATGGTTGGATAATTGTAAGCTTAAAGCTAGATACTCTCATGATACTCCTAATATTAATTCACCCATGACTGCTAAAAATACTAACGTCACTAAGGATAAAGATACTGTTCGCAATTACTTTAATTCTGTAGGATTTGATCGCTGGCGCCGCATTTATGGCAGCGATGAAGTTAGTAAAGTCCAAAAAGATATTCGGACGGGACATCAACAAACTGTAGACAAAGTTGTGAATTGGCTAAAAAGTGACGGAAATTTAAGTGGTTCTAAAATTTGTGATGCTGGCTGTGGTGTTGGTAGTTTAAGTTTTCCATTGGCGATCGCGGGGGCAGAAGTATATGGCAGCGATATATCCGTAAAAATGGTGCAAGAAGCAAAAAGTCGTGCCACTAATCCTAATAATCCCTCCTTTAGCGTCTGCGATTTAGAATTCCTCACTGGAGAATATGATACTGTAATTTGCCTAGATGTCTTAATTCACTATCCCCTAGCCGAAGTGGAGCCGATGATTAAACGTTTGGGTGCTTTGGCAAAGACAAAATTAATACTCAGCTTTGCTCCATCAACTCCATATCTAAATTGGCTAAAAAAAGTAGGCGAATTTTTCCCCGGTGCTAGTAAAGCAACTCGTGCCTATTTGCATTCTGAAGTCGAACTAAGAAACATGCTCGCTCGTGCTGACTTTTTGGTAACCCGCGAGGAAATGACTAGCACGAGTTTCTACTTCTCTAAGCTTTTAGAAGCGACTAGACGTAAATAATTAACCCTCTGATTTTATCGAAGTTCGGATTTAGATTTGTTGTTTTAATGTGTGCCAACGTTCATCTCCTTGAGCGTGGAGATATCTGACAACGAATTTTTGATCGTCTAGGTATGCGCCCACGCCAAAGCACTCAGCCGCATTCTTGAAACCATCAGCGATCGCTCTCTCAATTGGCGTACCGCGGCTCATGTCATTACCAGACTTCGAGAGTTGGGTGATTTTGGCATTACCGATCGCTTCTCTAGAAATTTCGGCGATCGTTAACTTACATCTGATGTAGCAATATTCGTCTAGGTAGTTTGGATCGCTATAGCTGACTTGCCAATCTGGGCAAACTGTATGGAGACGCGATCTGATTTTTTGTCATCGAATATAAACCAATTTTTTGCCGCCAGGTAAATCGCGAATTTCGTGATCTTCGGCTTTAAATGGTTGTTTTAGCTGCTCGGTAATTTCTTGAATAGTCATTTGTTTTTGTCAATATCAAAATCAAAAGAGGTTTAGATTAGGAGCTTTCCTTTAAAGAATCTACCCAAAGGCTTAAAAGTCCAAAAGATTAAAACTGCGATCGCTAGAAATGCCTTTATCAATTTGGCTCGAGTCGGATTAATTGACCAGCTTGTTCATCGGTAAGAATATAGATATATCCATCTCTCCCTTGACGCACATCACGTACCCTTTGCCCAATGGGGATTGATTCTTGAACTTCTGTTTTATTACCTGCAATCCTAATGCGAACTACTTCTTTAGATACTAATCCTCCTGCAAAGAGATTTCCTTGCCAATTTGGAAAGCGATCGCCACGATAGAGCATTAGACCAGAAGGGGCGATCGCATGAGTCCAGACCAATTTTGGATCGACTAGACCTGGACGTGATGTTTCTTTAGAGACCCTTCCACCTGAGTACTCATCACTAAAACTGACAATTGGCCATCCATAGTTTTTGCCTCCTTCAATTAGATTCAGTTCGTCGCCGCCTCTCGAACCGTGCTCTGTTGACCATACTTGTTTGGATATCGGATCGGCAAATAATCCTTGAATATTACGATGTCCATAACTCCAAACCGCAGGATTGGCAATAGCTGTTTTCATAAAAGGATTATTACTAGGAACTGAGCCATCATCTTTTAATCGTAGGACTTTACCTAGTTGGCTATTCAGTTTTTGGGCTTGTTTACGAATCAAGTCACCATTCAATTCTAATGGTGGATTCCCACCATCGCCGATCGCTATCAGCATTGTTGAATCGGGCAGCCACACGATTCTCGAACCGAAATGTTGATTACCTGTTTTGGTCGGAGTGACCTGAAAAATTACTTGCGGTTCAACTAGAGCCTTCCCATTAAATTTTGCTCTCAAAATACTAGTGCGATTAGACTCAGAATTTCCACTGGAGAATGTTAGATAAACAAAATTATTTTGAGCAAAGCGGGGATGTAATGAGATATCCATCAAACCTCCTTGTCCTGATACAAACAGATTCGGGATTTTAGCGATCGCAACTGCTTCTAATCGTCCATTTCGCCAAATTTTGACTCTGCCTGAACGTTCGGTAATGAGAATGGCTCCATCAGGCAACCAAGCCATGCCCCAAGGTCTTTTTAAATCTTTTATTAACGTAACTTTTTTGAAACCAGTCGAAATCTTATTTGTACTATTAGGGATTTTCGGGTTCGGAGGTTGCGCTGAGATCGGGGCTTTAAGGTTAGGTTCTAGAACAATACAACTTCCCAAGATGAGAGCGATCGCGCTAATTACTAGGCTAATAGGGGGGCGGAGTGTCTTCATTACTTCTGGCTCTTAATCTCAAAAATAAATTAATCTCAAAAATATGCTAATAGGTAAATCTTAAGCCACGATCTGTAAGTGCAAGTCATTAAAATCTATGTAGAAAATTATGTAAAAAGTTTATGTCTACAAAACGACAGAATTAGTTAGGGATCGATCAGAGCTTAAGTAACCGTCTATCATCTCAATTCGGCGATCGGCAATATCCAAGATGCGATTATCGTGGGTGACCATCAAAATTGTTAATCCGTCTTCTTTTGCCAGTTTTTGCATCAATGTGACCACATCTCGTCCAGGATATTTATCTAAGGCGACGGTTGGTTCATCAGCCAAAATTAATTGAGGTTTACTAACTAGGGCACGGGCGATCGTTTCAAATAAGTTCATCTAATTCTTTTTTTCTCTTACAGCGAATTACGATCAAACGTGCCACAGATAGAAAAGTAAAAACCATAACGGGGCTATGCCCTGCGACCCTTTTTGTGGCGGATTTGAAATCAAAGTGCTATATGAAAGCCTCATTGTGAATGTATTTAATATCAATTCCTAAAAAATAAGTTACAAATTACTATGGATTAGAAAAACGAAAACAGGGAACCTAGCCTTGCGACCCATATTTATAAATGTGTAATACTTACTTAGAGATTTTCTCTAACTTAGGAACTGTTCTGTCATCTTTTCTAAAGTTCAATTTTGCATAGGTAGTGTTAACATTTCATAAAAAAACAAGACTACCTGTTCATCAGGTTTAGTCTTGCTTAAAATTTAAGTTTTTAATTAGAAATTTATTGTGCTTGGTTATCGTCGCCTAAAACATAACGCACAAAGCGACTAACCTTAACATTTTCATTAAGTTTAGTACCAGTCTGCTTAACCAATTCATCAACGGTAATTGATTGATCTTTAATGTAGGGCTGATCAAGTAGGCTTAATTCCTTAAGACGCTTCTCAACTCGTCCTAGGACAATTTTTTCTTTGATTGCAGCAGGTTTGTTACCTAGATCATCTTTACCAGATTCGATCGCAGTTTCTTTTTCGACAATTTCAGCAGGTATATGAGCCGTACTCACGTATTCCACGTTGCCGCAAGCAGCAATCTGTTTCGCAATATTTTGAGCTAGCTCCTTCATCTCTTCGCGGCGAGCCACAAAGTCAGTTTCGCAATTAACTTCGACTAAAACTCCGACCCGATTACCAATGTGAATATAGCTATCAATTACGCCTTCACTGGCAACACGACTGGCTTTTTTTACCGCCGAGGCTAAACCTTTTTGGCGAAGATATTCCCCCGCTTTAACTTCATCGCCATCAGTTTCTTGTAATGCTTTCTTGCAGTCTTTAACGCCTGCCCCCGTCTTAGCACGGAGTTCTTGAACTTGTTTGGTAGTTATTTCTGCCATGAATTTATCCGTAAAAATTTATCAACTTAGACTGTGTTGTTGACAACTGAAATCTGCCAACAACATATCATTTTTTGACATTTCGACACTAGTATTTATTCCACTAATGTCATATTAAATTTGCTACTTATTTTTAAAAACCTAGACGCTTTCCTCAGCAGGCACTTCATCCGCAGGGATGTCATCAACATAAGCCTCTGGATCATAGTCACTGTCGGGCATAGTTTCGTACTCATCTACTTGTCCATGTCTACCTTCATAGACCGCATCGGCAAGTTTACTGATGATAAGTTTGACCGAGCGAATTGCATCGTCGTTACCAGGAATAGGCACGTCAACTGTATCTGGGTCACAATTGGTGTCTAGGATCGCCACAATGGGGATGCCTAGCTTTTGACATTCTTGAACGGCGTTATATTCCCGCTTTTGGTCAACAATTACGACTACATCAGGAATTTTTCGCATCGCCTTGAGACCACCAAGATACTTTTGCAGCTTTTCCATTTCACGGCGCAGCATAGATGCTTCTTTCTTAGGCAAGCGATCAAGCCCACCAGTTTCTTCCCGCCTTTCTAAATCCTTAAGTCGATCAATCCGTGTTTTGATGGTTGTCCAGTTAGTGAGCATTCCACCCAACCAGCGTTGATTTACAAAGTGACTTCCGCAACGTAGAGCTTCTTGGGCAATAATTCCTGCTGCTTGACGTTTTGTGCCTACAAATAAAATCTTGCGACCTTGTTCCGAAGCATTTCGCATATAAACGTAGGCTTCTTCCATGTATTGAGCGGTCTGGACTAGATCTATGATATGAACCCCATTTCGTTCTGTAAAAATGTAGGGTTCCATTTTTGGATTCCATCGGCGAGTTTGGTGACCAAAGTGGACTCCAGACTCAAGTAACTGAGCTAGCGATACAACTGACATTAATAACTCCTTATGTTCGGGTTTATCCTTACATCTGAGAGCATCTTCAACTTAATATCTAAGCTAAAAACACCCGAACCTCAAATGTGTGAATTTTTTTGACAAGATTATAAATATAACATTAGGGCGATCGCATTTAGTTAAAGAATCTTTAGTGATCACAGTAAATATTATGGAAACTTCTAAATTCTAATCAGACTTGGGTAAATTGTTAGAACTTCATCCGAGGTTAAAGTGTAATTATCGGATTGAGGTTCCCACAATATTTCCACAGCTAAAAGTTGTTGTTCTGATGCCGATCCGATAGTGGCAAGTGCAGAACTTAAATCTTGAGCAGACCTAACTTGAGGAATCATAGAGTCACCAGCCATAGCCGTAATTAGGGTTACAACAATATATTCACTGGGAGATTCAAGATTTAAATCATTTGTAGATTGAGCCGAACTCTGAATGCGTCGATTATTAACGTTAGATATGACTTCAGAAGTTAATTTACTACGCTCCGCCATGGCTAGAGAGTTAAATTTTTGCTCTGCAAATTCTAAATTGGTATTTTGAGTAACGCTATCAGCATAGACCCAATATTCTGGATGTCTCAATAAAGAAACTGTGGTTTCGCGGAGCAGAAGTGCTAAACCTGCCGAACTATTTGTATCAGCTTCTTGGGCTAGACGAGTTAAGTCTTGCTGAATCTGACGGGCTGAGGCTAGTAATCCAATTTGAACTTTGGAGACAGTAATTTTATTTTCGTCACTCTTATTATTAAGAAAATTATCTAACCCAGAGTTACGAACTGCTTGAAGTACAACTCCTGCGATCGCTGCGATTGCTAATAACCCAACCAAACTTCCTCCGCCTCCACCAATTAGGAAGGGAAGAAAAAATAAACCACCACTACCACCAAAGCCGCCTCCATAGTTATAGGAGTTATAGGTATTCGATGGGTAACTTCTAGTGGTTGATCTGCTGGGTAAGGAGCGACTAGGTGCCGATCTAAAGGAGCTACCACCAACTCTGCCACCACCTCTTCTTGCCATTGCCTGAGTGGGATTTGCAAGGATAATCATGGCAACTAAAGCGAATGCTACGAGCGATCGCACCCAAGGTGAATATTTTTTGATTATTTTGTTAAATTTGGTGTTCATATCAAATGGATTAGTTTAACTTTTACTATTTTAATTCTTAATAAATATTTACACAGATAATTCTATGGAGTAATTTCCCTACTATCTGGTTTCTACTTATCTGGTCTCATAATTACGTCGGGCACGAGCAGCTTCATTTTTTAATGACTCTAGCCTTGTCTCTATTTGTTTTCTGGCTCGACCTTTTTTAGAATCACTCAGTTGTATCTTGAGAGCACTCCCCAAGCTTTTGTAAGCAGTAGGTAAAGAGTACCCATTACGCACAGCTAATTTGATCGCACCTTGATCAGCTTCGATAATGGTTTTAAGGTCTTTCTTACTTGTCCCCCGTCGCCATAACTGAAATCCAGCTACCCCACAAATTGCTAAGGCTGCCATAAATAAAACACCATTTTGAACCCACAACTCACCAACGGCACCACCTAACCCCACTGCTAATGCCGCTATTTCCCATCCGTCTCTGGGCACCGTATCATTCTGAATACGGGCAACCTCATGCCAAAAAAGTAAATTAGCTTGATCCTGAGCAATACGTTCCCATCTCAGCATATCTATAAGAATCACTACTTCATCACCCCCTGCTTCTTCGCAAGAAATTAGTGGCGGTCGGACTCCATCCGCAGGAATAATCTTTACCCATGCCTGTAATTCTGGAGGCAGCAAATCTTGGAGTCGTCTGGACTCGGTTCTAGCAAAGGTATTTCTGAGGGAGGAGCTAGGAGAAGGCATAGGCTTTTAAAAATATTAAAAACTATCTTTATTTTAGACTTTAAAGCTTTAGATAGCTGGCTATGAGAGTTTATCACGATCTTTTAGCAAGGTTAAATCATCTGTCTTAGTTTTTAACTTACCAGTTTAGGCTATAAACATCTAGTTCAAAAAATCTCCCATCCATTTTCTAAATCAGAAGAAATCTTAAGATTTTGTAAGCCTAATTCTGAGTCGATATTAGAGAACTTGGGTATAGAAACGTATTGACTTATTAATACATCTAGTGTTTGATATTAGTCCAAGCCCTGCTAACACACTATTTATATGGTTTCTATGGTTGCTCAAATTCAAACTACCACTGATATTAAGTTAGATGTTAAGCCAATTACAAAGATACTATTGCCTTCTGCCCTAGGAATTATGCAAATATTCACTGCTCATGAGCGCACGTTTTATGTAGATGTAATTGCTCAAGCTATGAGGATGGGAGGACAGGGAACGTCGGTATTAATAGCTCAGTTTTTTAAGGGTGGAATTCATCAAGGAGTCGAGGCTCCTCGTAAACTTGGGCAGAACTTAAAATGGGTGCGTTGTAACCTCAGTCGTAATATTGAAACAGATACAGAGTTAACTGAAAATGAACGTAAAGCTATATTGGATTTATGGGGTTATGTGAAGCCCTTGATCATAAATGGAAGCCATGAATTAATTATTTTAGATGAAATTAACCTAGTAATCGAACGATCGCTAATACCTGAATCTGAAGTTATCAATACACTCAAGTCTCGCCCCCATAAAGTTGACATTACTCTAACTGGGGCAAATATGCCTAGTAGCCTTATAAACATCGCCGATCAAGTTACTCAACGCCGCTAGACTAATTAAGCTGATTCATGATCTTATAAATTAACAGAGTGATTAGTAAAATCCTCAAAACCAAGTTAAATAAAGTCCTGCGATCGCAATTATTACCAAAATCATCCAGCATCTTGATTGGAGTCTCTGGTGGACAGGATTCTTTATGCTTGGCTCAATTATTAATATTTGCTCAAGTTAAATGGGATTGGAAACTAGCGATCGCCCACTGCGATCATAAGTGGCGTAAAGATTCCACTGATAATGCCCTTCATGTAAAAAAATTATGTTCCGATTGGGGTTTACCATTCTTACTCAGAACAACTGAGACAAATCTCAATAGTGAAGCAGTCGCCCGTAACTGGAGATATCAAATGCTGACAGAGATGGCAATTGAGGCTAATTGTCAAATTGTTATTACTGGTCATACTGCAAGCGATCGGGCTGAGACTCTTTTGTATAATCTCGCTAGAGGTAGTGGGACAGATGGTTTGCAGTCTTTGGGATGGCAACGCACTTTAAGCTCTGGCATTCAACTAATAAGACCACTTCTAGATATTAGTCGCCATGAAACGGGAGAGTTTTGCCAAGAGCTAAATTTGCCAGTGTGGCTAGACAGTACAAATCAAATCCTAAGTTATAAACGCAATCGAATTCGAGAAGAGCTAATTCCCTATCTGCGCGAGCACTTCAATCCTAATGTCGAGAAAGCTTTAGCTCAAACAGCCGAGCTTCTAAGTGCTGATGTTAACTATCTGGAATTGCAAGCCAATCAATTTTGGCACACCCATGAACCCAAGATTAATCGCGTTGATCTGCTTCAACAACATCTAGCAATCCAGCGTCGGGCTACCCATCAGTTCCTAAGTTATTACTTACCTCGAGCTCCTGATTTTAATGATGTGCAAAGATTTTTGCAACTATTAACTGCTCCAGGGCGATCGCAAAGTTCTCCATTTGCCGAAGGATGGCGAGGAGAAGTAGAGCACCCATTTATTTATTTACGACGAAAGCACTAAACTCTAAATTATCAACAGTAATAAAGAATAAAAAAAAGGAGCCTATGGAGACTCCAAATAACTTATTAAGTAGTGAGAGGAAAGATTATAAACTAACCATTGATAGCAGGAGCAGTAAGAGCTACAGGAGCAACTTCTACAGCAGCCAAGTCAAGAGGGAAGTTGTGTGCATTTCTTTCGTGCATTACTTCCATACCCAAGTTAGCTCTGTTGATGACATCAGCCCAGCTAGGAACTACATGTCCTTGGCTGTCAGAGATGGATTGGTTAAAGTTAAAACCGTTCAAGTTAAATGCCATGGTGCTTACACCTAGAGCAGTAAACCATATACAAGCTACTGGCCATTGTGCAAAGAAGAAGTGTAAAGAACTAGAATTGTTAAAAGAAGCATATTGGAATATCAAACGACCGAAGTAGCCGTGAGCTGCAACAATATTGTAGGTTTCTTCTTCTTGACCGAATTTGTAACCGTAGTTAGCAGATTCGTTTTCAGTTGTTTCTCTGATTAAGCTAGAGGTTACCAAGGAACCGTGCATAGCGGAGAACAAGCTACCACCGAATACTCCTGCTACTCCCAACATGTGGAAGGGGTGCATGAGAATGTTATGTTCGGCTTGGAATACGATCATGAAGTTGAAGGTTCCAGAGATACCTAAAGGCATACCGTCGGAGAAAGAACCTTGTCCGATTGGGTAGATCAAGAATACTGCGGTTGCTGCTGCGACTGGTGCGGAGTATGCTACTGCGATCCAAGGTCTCATACCTAGGCGGTAGGATAGTTCCCATTCACGTCCCATGTAGCAGAAGATGCCGATGAGGAAGTGGAATACTACTAGTTGGTATGGGCCTCCGTTATACAACCATTCGTCTAGGCTGTCGGCTTCCCAAATGGGGTAAAAGTGCAATCCAATGGCGTTGGAGCTAGGAACTACGGCGGCAGAAATCATGTTGTTGCCGTATAGTAAGGAACCACTGACTGGTTCACGGATACCGTCGATGTCGACTGGTGGTGCTGCGATAAAGGCGATGGTGAAGCAGATGGTTGCTGCTAGTAGGCAAGGGATCATCAATACGCCGAACCATCCTACATAGAGGCGGTTGT